>NZ_JAUBRA010000037.1:0-68683 GCF_036701555.1 Microcoleus sp. Pol10D4 | reverse complement strand
TTTTCTAATTAACTACTTTTAGCGATTTTATCATGATCTGACGTCTGTCTCACATTTATTTGAAATGACTATATCTCCTGCAAAATAGCCATAACTTCCGACTCGCTAAGCTGCTGGCCAGGAGTAATTTTTTTACTTAAATCTATCCCCTCAATCAACTCTTGAACTAAATAAAATTCTTGATTTTCCTCAAAATGATCCAAAAGTTCGGGAATCTGAGGATGAGTTCCTAGTTGGTGGAGGGTGTCTGTTTCTGTTTTAAATAAACGTCTAGCTATACTTAGAGTTTGCGGATCTGTAAACTGTGGCTTGAGTTGCTTGACGACACACCGAAGATTACCCGATCGCCTTTTATCTTCAGCCAGGTACGTCTGACCAAAGCCACCGCCTCCCAAGTGTTTTATGATGTGGTAGCGTCCTGCGAGTGTTTGTCCTTGCATGAGAGTTATGTTGGGTAGCAGTAGTGTCGGGGCTGAACTATTGATAGCTTAGTTTAGTTTGGGAAACCTGTCATCTTTAACGGCTAGGTTGAGACTATCTCGATTTTGTAGTTATAACAGCTTTTCCCTACGGATGAATCTGACTCAAAATCACCCTCAACCTGTCATAATCATCCTTCAACAAAACACTCAAACTCCTCCCCGCTTCCACCAACCAAGATCGATCGCGCATCCGCAACTGATAAATCTCACGAATTGCCGCCGCCGTCAGCGCCTCCACCGGCGCATTAGCCACCCCCAGCAGTGTCCTCAAAAAATCCAACTGCACCGTAAAATCAATTACCTCATCCGGTTCGCAACGATAAACCGCCTGGTGAATTTGCGGCGGGCGCGGTGGCAAATACTGATAAATTTTACCCCTCGATGGGCCGTGGCCGTTCAACCTTTCCGGCGCAGCCTCATACCCCACAATCGCCACTCGAAACTCGGTTTTGAGCATCGCAAAAATCTGCGGTTGTTCTTCCCGCAACTCTTCCAGCGACAAACCCAAAGCGCGAGCTCTGTGCACCGAGTCGATCGGGCTAGTCGTAGCGTAATAAACCACGCCGTAAATTTGATTTTTTGACTCTTCATCCTCGGCCTTCACCCAACTCCCAAAAGGTGGCATCACGGGAAAGCTTAAGTCTTCCGGTTCCAAACATTGAGCCAAAAACTCCGAAGTTGCCGTCTCGATTACCTCAGCAATGCGATCGGGATGGCGCTCTTTTGTAGCAAATTGGGGTAAAGGTAAACGCATATTATATCGATTCCGGTGCAACCGGAATCATTGTTGACTGTTGACTGTTGACTGTTGACTGTGAGTCAAAAAAATGAAAATTGCGCGAATTATTTGTTGGCATCGGGATTCTACTTTACGCCCGACGCTGAAGCGCGGATTTGATATCATTCCGGCGCAGCCGGAATAGATATTAGTCAGTTGGTTGTTGGCAGTTGGTTGTTATTTATTATTTGTAAGTGGTACTAATAAACAATAACTGACAACTGTCAACTGTCAACTGTCAACTGTCAACAACCAACTGACTATTTCGCGCGACCAGCCGTAGCATCGACAAGTTCCAACTGCGACAGGCGGAACGTGATCAGCTTGTCCCAATTGCCGCCTTCAAACAGTACCGCGACTTTCCCGTCGCTAACTCGCTGGACTTGTCCTTGAAAGGCGTAGTAAATCTCACCCTTATCTTTAACTCGAACTGCCGAACCTGGAAAAATCATAATTCTTTGAATGTTAAGTTTGCTGGTTATAGTTTACCTTTTCTCGTTTCTAGTTCCCAAGCAGAGCCTGAGAACTAGGCAAATCTTCGTGTACAGGAAGACGCGAGGCAAAGCCTCGGAACGAGAGTTTGTTAGGCTAAGGCTGCTACGGAAACTTTACCGGCAATGCGGCCCGCGATCGCCCGCAACTCCCTAGCTGAAGCAGAACCCGGTTGTCCCACCACGATCGGCACCCCCGAATCGCCACCTTCCCGCAACGGAATTTCCAGCGGAATGCGGCCTAACAGCGGCACTCCCAACTCAGCAGCAGTTTTTTCCCCGCCGCCGGAACCGAAAATATCGTATTGCTTGTCGGGCATATCCGGCGGCACAAAATAGCTCATGTTTTCCACAATTCCCAACACCGACACTCCCAACTGCTGGAACATCTTTAAGCCCTTGCGGGAGTCCAATAAAGCGACAGTCTGCGGCGTTGTCACGATCACGACACCAGCCATCGGCACCGCTTGCGCCATTGTCAACTGCGCGTCTCCAGTACCCGGAGGCATATCGACAATCAAATAGTCTAAATCGCCCCAATTTACCTGATAGAGGAACTGCCGGATGATCCCGTTCAACATCGGGCCGCGCCAAATCACGGGTTGGTCTTTGTCAATTAAAAACGCCATCGACACTAATTTGACGCCGTAGTTGAAGGCGGGTTCGAGGCTTTCCCCGCTTTTTCCATCCCTAACCATCACTTTTGCGTCTCCCAAACCCAACATATTGGGGTCGTTGGGCCCATAGATATCCGCATCCAGCAAACCCACCTTGGCGCCGGTTTGTGCTAGCGCTACTGCCACGTTTACCGCCACCGTGCTTTTGCCGACTCCACCTTTACCGCTGGAAATTGCGATAATATTTTTAACGCCCTCAATGCCTTGGCGATCGACCACTCCCTTCTGCTGCGGCGTCTCGGCTGTCACCTCCACCGCCACTTTTTCGACTCCTGGCAACTGTTTGACCGCTTTTTGGCAATCTTCGACAATAAATTCTCGCAGCGGGCAAGCAGGCGTTGTCAGCACTAAAGTAAAACTGACGACACCGCCGTCAATTTTTATGTTACGAATCATGTTCAATTCCACCAAACTCTTTTGCAGTTCGGGGTCTTGCACAGGTCGCAGGATTTCTAAGACTGAACTAACATCGAGTGTATTGGGCATTGTGTTCTCCACCATAGCTCTGCAATTGGGTTAGCGAATTTTCGATCGCAGGTTTAAGTATATTTTTATTGCTATTTTTTAATGTAACTTCATAGCGATCATTTGCAGACCTGCGGTGGCATAATTACATGACGACAGGATTTGGGACTCACGGTCAATCTCAAACTCAAATGCGCTCGGCAAGAATTTCTACGACCGAAAGCAATTTGGTCACAATAGGCGAATTGAGCCGTGGTCGCAATTCTTCAATCTAAAATCTAAAATCTTAAATCTTAAATCGGATGACAGTTTCTACAACACTTAAAACCGCCACTTCCCCGTTTTTGCCGCCCGCTGACTCTAGAGCTAGAGTCAGCCAATTTATGAAAAGCCTACAAGACGAAATTTGTCAATCCCTCGAACAGCTCGATGGCCTTGGCAAATTTAAGGAGGACTCTTGGGAACGCTCCGAAGGCGGTGGCGGACGTTCTCGCGTCATGCGCGAAGGCGATGTGTTTGAACAAGGGGGAGTCAATTTTTCCCAAGTTTGGGGCGAAAGTTTGCCGGCTTTGATTCTGGCAAAGCACCCAGAAGCTGCAGGTCACGATTTCTATGCAACGGGTACTTCGATGGTGCTGCACCCCCGCAATCCCTACTTGCCTACGGTTCACCTGAATTATCGCTATTTTGAGGCTGGGCCGATTTGGTGGTTTGGTGGCGGTGTGGATTTGACTCCTTATTACCCGTTGGCTGAGGATGCAGCTCATTTTCACAAAACTCTGAAAGCAGCTTGCGATCGCCACCATCCCGGCTATTATCCGACATTTAAACTCTGGTGCGACGAATATTTCTACCTCCCCCACCGCCAAGAAACCCGTGGCGTGGGTGGCCTGTTTTTTGACTACCAAAGCGCTCAAGGCGCGCTTTACCGCGACCATCATGTCAAAGGGAAGGCCGCTGAGTGCAGCAACAACATCGGGGTGCCGGAACCGAGGACTTGGGAGTCGCTGTTCGCTTTTGTACAGGACTGCGGCCGGGCATTTTTGCCGGCTTACACCCCCATTATTGAAAAGCACCGATCGAAAGAATACGGCGAGCGCGAGCGTAATTTCCAACTTTACCGCCGCGGCCGTTACGTTGAATTTAACTTAGTGTACGATCGAGGCACGACCTTTGGCTTACAAACCAACGGACGCACCGAATCGATTCTTATGTCCCTGCCACCTTTGGTACGCTGGGAATACTGCTACGAGCCAGAACCCAACTCTCCAGAAGCCGAACTCTACTCCAAGTTCCTAAAACCGCAAGATTGGGCGAATTGGATGCCTCAGCAGTCACCGACCTGAGTTAAACTACTGGGACAGTAACCACCGCGATAGATAATAAATTTGAGGGAAGGGTCAGTGATTCATATTGATCAAAAAACCCACACGCTTCAAGACGGTACAACAGTTATCGTCTTAGCACCGACGGGACGGTTGGACATCACTACAGCTTGGCAATTCCGCCTCAAGTTGCAAGAGTGTATTTCCAAACTCAGCCGCCATGTCGTAGTGAATCTTGGTCAGGTTAACTTTATCGATAGTTCTGGCCTGACCTCACTTGTAGCAGGTATGCGGGATGCGGATAAAGTTAAGGGAAGTTTCCGCATTTGCAATGTTCATCCAGAAGCCAAACTGGTGTTTGAAGTCACCATGATGGATTCTGTGTTTGAAATTTTTGAAACGGAAGAAGAAGCTCTAGAGGGGGTGCCGCGCGCAAGTTGAGCACTCCTGCTGGCATCGGTTGCAGTGTCGCGGGTAATTTAAGCTTGAGACTCAAAAGCGCGCAGAAACCCAGCAGAAGAACAGGAAGCAGGTAAATTTTTGCCTGCTTCCTTATGCCTTATTCTTTTCTTGAAAGGTTGAGACGTTCACCAAAACACTGAAGTAGAAGAATACGTCAAGCTAAAGTCTTGCCTTCTATCCTAGATAGCTAAATCTTTCTTGCTTCTTTCTTGTTGGTTCTTGGTTCAGCCCAATATCTCAGCAGCAAAATCCTGACGCTTGACAAATCTAAAAGGGCCCATTAAAGCTCCCCAGATAGCCTTGCCTGTCGTGGGGCTTATTCCTTTGTCATAGCTGAGAAATTCCTCGCCTGCGGCTTCAAATCCCAAGTCTACTTGGTAATTTTGCCCCCCGTAGGCAAAGCCGCAGCGAGTGCCCTCCGGCAAAGATGCGCGAAAGCGATAGCCATTTGAGGCTAAATTTTGCACCGCAACCGAGAGGGTGCAGCCGGGAAGGAGTTGGATTTGCTCGTTCGTTAGCTTTCCAAGCAAGTCGGGGTTGCAACCGGCTCCTTTGACGGCTGCGATATCCTTGAACATATAATACTGAGCTTCAATCAGTCCTGGCGCTATCTGTGAGTGCCTCAGTTGCACGATGCGAGGGCGGTATGGCTTATCTAATTCCAGAATGTTGGCTTGTTCGGCAAACAGGGCAATGCTGGGTTCGGAAAATAAAGGAACGGGCAGTGGTCTTTGCCACAAACGAAGGTGAACGTACCAAGCCGGGTCTGCTAGCGCTTGTTCCCGGTTGTCAAATTCGCCCGCCATGTACTGGGCTAAAGCTATTAATTCTGGAGAAATTGTCATGTTTGTTTGATTTTTGACGATTAGGACTTGACAAAAAAAACTTAATTGTGATATATGGCTAGCCGATCGGGGCAAGTCAGAAGATTAGATTTTTGACATCCACCCTGACCTAAAGGTACAGGGATTCCCAATCGTCACCGATTAGGTTTCTGCTTCATAGCACCCGCCCTAACAGATTTGCTCTGTTCGGGTCTTACGGTCGCTCCACAGACTGACACGGCTAGCCCAGCCGCCAAAATGTTTTTTCCTGCGTTAATGTCACGATCGTGGTTTGCGCCACACTTAGGGCATTCCCATTCTCGAATATTCAACGGCAATTTTTCAACAATGTGACAGCAGTTTCCACAGCGTTTAGAGCTCGGAAACCAGCGGTCTATTTTTACAAACTCTCGCCCATACCACTGGCACTTGTAACTTAGCTGGCGAATTAACTCGCCCCAACTAGCGTCACTAATAGCAAGAGCTAATTTATGGTTTTTCACCATATTCTTGATAGCCAAGTCCTCAACGACAATCGTTTGATTTTCACGAATGATTTGAGTTGTTAGCTTGTGCAAGAAATCTTTGCGGACATCGACTATTTGTGCGTGGACTCTAGCCAGTTGCACCCGCGCTTTTTCACGGTTACGACTTCCTTTTTGCTTTTTGGCTAGAGCTTTTTGCTTCCTTTTTAACTTCTTACGAAGCTGCTTGAAATGCTTGGGGTTGGCAATCTTATTGCCGTCGCTAGTAGCAATCAGGCTACTAATTCCCACGTCCAAGCCGATTGTTTTGTTTGTTTTGGGAAGTGGTTTGAGCGTGTAGTCGTCTACAAGTATAGAGACATACCAACGTCCAGCCGGTGTTAGTTTTACCGTAATAGTAGAAAGAACACAGCTTGCTGGAATTTGTTTGCTCCACCGAATAGGTAGCGGGTCATTGCACTTTGCCAGAAACACTTGCCCGTTTTTCCAACGGAAAGCTGACTTGGTGAACTCAGCGCTACCACCGTTGTGTTTTTTTTTGAAATTAGGGTACTTGGCTCGTCCCCCAAAGAAATTGGTAAAAGCTGTTTGAAGGTGTCTGAGTCCCTGTTGAAGAGGTACGCAACTAACTTCGTTGAGGAAGTCGAGTTCCTCTTCTTTTTTCCAACTCGTCAGCATCGAGGAAGTTTCTCTGTAGCCAACCCTCTCTTGACGCTCGTACCAAGCTTCCGTGCGGGCCGCCAAAGCCTTGTTATACACTAACCGGGTACAACCCATTGTCCGTCGCAAGAGATTTTCTTGCTCGACGGTCGGGTAGAATCGGTAGCGGTAGGCTTTTTCCATCTTCACGCTCTAGCACGTCTTTTGTGAGTTAGTCGCTTTGGTTTTGTGTCTTTTTGTGAAGCCGTCCTATAAGGACGGGGTTTCTACCCATTTTTCTGATGAGCGATCCCAGAAGAGCTATGATTGTAAAGATACTGGGGTTTTGCCCCTCCTATTGCGACATATTAATGGTTGCTGCCGATCGCGCGTAAAATTTTTTTGATAAAATTTTGTCTCGCAATCCGGCGGCAACGCTTAAAAAACTGGCACTTTTTGTCAGACCGATCGCAGAATTGACTCCCCGACTTTACTCACGCCGCGCTGGCACGCCCGCTACGGCAAAATTATTTATCTATAAGACTCAGGTGAACAATAACCGTACTGTTTCAGATACTAAGCGAAGTTTCTATACGATTCACACTCGACCGATCAACTCAATTTACCGTCGAGTGGTGGAAGAGTTGATGGTAGAAATGCACTTGCTTTCGGCAAATGCCGATTTTCAATACGACCCGATTTATGCTTTGGGTGTGGTGACAGCTTTCGATCGATTCATGCTTGGGTACGCGCCAGAAGCAGACAGAGTTTCGATTTTTAACGCTTTGTGCAAGTCCCTAGAAGACGATCCAGAGCGCTACAAGCAAGACGCTCAGCGATTGGAAAGCTTGGCGGATAGACTTTCCGGGCAAGAGTTGCTCTCGTGGCTTGATCGCTCGACTAGCTTTGAAGATACAGCGGATTTGCAAGCGTCTTTAGGGGCGATCGCCAGCAACCCTCAATTTAAGTACAGTCGCTTGTTCGCGATCGGTTTGTTCTCGCTATTAGAAAAAGCTGACCCTAACTTGGTAAAAGACCAAGAAACGCGAAACAACGCGATCGCCAAAGTCAGTGCGGCCTTGCACCTCCCAGAAGACAAAGTTAGCAAAGATTTAGATTTGTACCGCAGCAATTTGGAAAAAATGGCTCAAGCACGAATAGTGCTTCAAGATGTCATCCAAGCGGAACGGAAAAAACGCGAAAAACGAGAGACAAAAGTTACCGCTGGCCCTTCGGCTGAGTCTTCTGACAGTAACAATTAATTGTTTGAAGGAAGAAGGAAGAAGGAAGAAGGAAGAAGGAAGAAGGAAGAAGGAAGAAGGAAGAAGGAAGGGAGAATTTTTTATTTGAAGTAACAAATAAAGAAAACTCTTAAATTTTAATTTTTTGTTCTTGAATTCTGGCTTCTGCCTTCTGGCTTCTGCCTTCATATCGTTTCCGGTTGCATCAAAATAATAAAATCGAGTCAACAGTTAATACTCAACCATTCATTTTTTCCAGCCGCCCGTCAACAGTCAACAGTCAACAGTCAACAGTCAACAGTCAACAGTCAACAGTCACGGACGGTGCAACCGGAATTGATATCAGATGAATCTTTCTGGCTCAGAAACTAAAAATCCCGCTTTCGGAATTGAGCGGGATCGACTTAATCAAAAAAGAGCTGTTGGGGTGGTACTAAGGCTGCGGCTCAAAATTAGTAGCGTTAGCTTGCAGCCAAGTGCTTAGCTGTGAAAGAACTTCGTTTCCCGAAGACTTGCCCAAAGCTGTAGGGTTTGGGGTGTCGGGCCTGTCCAAGTTGCGGGCGATCGCTGCGTTGACTTCTTTGGAAATCAAATCGTGAAGTTGCTCTTTAGCCCTAGCCCTTTGAAAGTGAGCTCCCTCTTCCGTCGTAGCGTACAGAGGTGGCAGCCTATTTAAAGCATAAGCTGCAATATCTCCCACATCCAGACTCAGGTCGCTCGTCGCTTCAATTTCGGCTACCCTAGCGATCGCATCGCTGAGTACCAACTCTTCCATCACGTTGATGAACTGTTTGCGTGGCAGAACCACAACTTCGCCAGTCAACAAAGAACCCATCAGACGATCGAGAGCCATGTACTCTTCGATCGACAATTCCGAAGCCGTATTGCAGATCCGTCCCACCTCAGCTTCCATAGACGGCGTTAAATAGCCATCCTGCAAAGCCTGTTCAACAATTTTTTCAATACTCATATATGCTTCCCACTCAACGGCATCATCAATAAAGTTTTGTGAAGACGCGATTGTTAGCGTCTTGAGATTCGAGTTTTGAGGGTTGAGTTGAGAAATTTTATACAAATCCTAACTCAATACAGATAACCCATAAAGTTATCTGCACACCCCAGCCACAAACTTACCCCATAATTGACTGATAAATCCGTCAAAACCTGTAAAAACTCCTACTCAACTCCCTGAAGCCGCCAAGGTACAGGATCGACGGACTGCCCATGCACGTAAAGTCCCCAGTGCAGGTGAGGACCTGTGGAAGCCCCCGTTGACCCCAGAGCACCAATTACTTGACCTGCTTTCACGACATCGCCTTCCTTGACATCAATCCGGCTGAGGTGCATCAAAATACTTGCTACCCCCTGGCCGTGGTCGAGACCAACGACATTCCCGTGGATTTTGAACCCTTGGGATTCGCGTCCCACTAGAGACACCCGACCTGCCGCTGGTGCGACTACAGGGGAACCGTAAGCACCCGCGTAATCAACGCCGCGGTGGTAGTAGTCTTGAGCAAATACCCCATTATAATAGCGTCGCACCCCGTAAATAGTGGTAATTTCGCCGGAGTTGGGGCGCAACAATTTGCCGTCCCAAAATTTTTCGGGTGTCACCAGTGCTTTAAATGCGTCTACGCGATCGAATTCAGCATCTGTACCTTCCTCGTCTTTCCCAGGCGGAAGCCAGATGGATTGAGTAGGAAAATCTCGATCGCGCACTTGCACGGTCAACTTCTGCACTTGTCCGTCACCTGCGACTTGAAGAAGGCGAGCACCGGGTTTCTCTACCGGCGTCGTCGGCAGCAGGGCCCGAAAGAGGCCGTTGCCCATGGGAAACGCGGGGTAGTTTTTTTGCTGTAGAGAAACTGTTGGAGTTTCCCCGCCGTTACCGTCAACCTGAATCATTACTGACAGCGTATCTCCCAGTTCTGGATTTGTCGGCGTCACAACTACCTGCAAAGCTTGCACCGGCAGGGCAAAACTCAGAAAGCCAGCAACAATTCCCCCGATCGAACTGGCGGTTAGCTTATTTGCTTTCAACTGCCCCCACCGCAAAATCCGACCTGTAATTATTTCCGTACTTAGCCCGCAGTTTTCTCGATTCACAGTCATTACCATCACTAGCTGTCCTTAACCTTTGTCTCGCTGATATATTTTTAATATCTAGACTAACTATACCAATCCTCAATAAAAACTCCTGTAGTGCGGGGAGCAAAGCCCGATTCAGCCAGACGCTCACACTACAGTTTCCATTACAAATATAAGAGAACACAAGTTTCAACAGAAACACTCTTCATCTATAACTGGATGATTATATTTTATCAGTCCTCGGTACTATTACATAACTTTTAACAATTAGTATTAGTTATAGTTCACGCCGCTACAACAGAATTATTTTTAACTCAAGAACAGTGAAATCAATTCTTTCTTTGCGGTTTACTTTTCGAGAATTTTCTTCAAACTCTCTAGTTATTTTAGCCTGTTTTTGGCAAAATAGTATTGATTCCCAATTTTAAAATCTCACCTTTAAAATGGTATGAGATAAAAATTGAGACTTGCTATAATCTGATCACCTAAAATTATAGGGATTCAAAGGTAGCGGTGAAACCATCTAAAGTTAAGCATTCTTCCATAAATTCCTCTACATCATTGACATTCTCAAGCTGATATTCCATAATCCGTTGACCATCGCCTTTCATCTTTTTGGAAGAAAGAGGCGTAGCCGGATATTTATCAGCGATCGTTTTGAAAGCTTTGGAATGGCTCTCCCAGCTTTCAGCAGAACATTTTATGATTAAAAGCCACATGATTAAATTCCTCCTTGGGTTTGGTTTAGTAATAGTCTGACACGAGTAAAACTTAGAGCGATAGTGCCGAAAAATCAAGGGATTCTGTGGTTTGGAAAAAAGCTAAAAGCCGAGCCACTATGTGAGCAACACCACCCTTAACATTAGACTCAACATTCAAAGGCATCACCGGATCATGGAGTGATAAGCGTAACAGAAACCAGCCGGATTCGCTAGCTGATGTGCAGGAAATTCGCAGACCTTCGTAGTTATTGGGAACTATTTTCCAGTCTGCTTGCATTGAGACAAATTGTTGCAGTTGCTCAATAACCCGATCGCCGTGAGCCTTGAAATCATCCACACCCATTTTAATCCGAAACTCGGCACTTTCTTCAGGCTCTTTTAAATTCGCAATTAAATCTGGCAAAGATTGATTTGCTAGCTTTGACTTAGCCAATTCAATCAATAATTTGCTGACCAAATAAGCGCCATCATCCAGAAAATAATTTTCTTTCAAAGCTCCATGTCCAGAGGTTTCAATCGCCAGCCATGATTCCTGTCCGGCTTCATTGAGGCGAATCGACTCGTCAATCACATTTTTGTAGCCGCGTTTAAAGCGATGGTGAATCCCTTTTAAATCTTGTTCGATAAATTGTGTCAAGCCATCGGAGGTGATAGAATCGGTAACAATGGTAGAGCCTGGGTGTTCTTGTAATACGATCGCAGAAATCAAGGCAATTAAGCGATTGCGATTGAGTTCCTTGCCAACTTGATCGACGGCAGCACTGCGATCGACATCGGTATCAAAAATAATCCCAAAATCAGCTTTATGTTCAATTACCGCTTGACAAATTGACTGCATTGCCTGTTTATCTTCGGGATTTGGCACATGATTGGGGAAAGTACCATCTGGTTCTAAAAACTGGCTGCCCGTGGTGTCTGCACCTAAAGGTTTTAAGACTTTATCAACATAAAAACCGCCAGCACCATTGCCCGCATCCACAACAATTTTTAATCCTGTCAGCGGCTTCTCAAAATTATCTGGATGATTGACTGCTTCCCGGATTTTTGTGACAAATTGGTTAGCATAAACAGAGATAAAATCATGCTTTGTAATCTTACCGGGCGAGGCTGCTGGCTGAAAGTTATTGCTTTGAGCTAGTGCTAAGATATCTGTAATATCCTGTTTTTGTAACCCACCTTTGGCGGTGAAAAACTTTAAGCCATTTCGATTAAATGGCAAATGGCTAGCAGTGAGCATAATCGCGCCGTCGCAATCAAAACCAGGGGTAATGGTACTCATAAACATGGCGGGGGTTGATGCCATATCAAAGTCGTACACAGTTGCACCAACTGAGGCGATTCCCTCCATGACTGCTTGCATTAAGGTTGGCCCTGATAGGCGACTGTCACGCCCGATCGCGATCGTTAATTCTGCCGCTGGTTTGTTGACTTTTTGCACCAGCCAACTGACAAATGATTTACCTAAAATTGTCGCAATTTCGGGCGTTAGGTTGACTTTTTCATTGGGAACGCCTTCGAGGGCGATACCGCGAATGTCTGAGCCATTTTGAAGTTTTGTCCAGTTGAAGTTTTGCATAATAATTGATGGTAAGTAAAAAGATCGGAGTCGGCGTTTGAAACCGATCATACAAACTTTGGTCTGCGGCTAGACAGTTCGACTCAGCTTCGCCGAACGTCTTTCGCGGACTAAGAAATAAACAGAGGAGAAATTTTGGATTTGGTATTATTAGTCATTAGGGTGACAGAGTTTTTCAATTCAAGCAGCTAATCGGCATTTAAGTTGTATTTAAAGAAACAATCCCAGTCTTGTGGGTGGGATTTAATCAACGCCCAAAATATCCACTTGAAATGTTGAACCGCTTACTGAGAATTTTTGCCCTATCACCGCTAAAATTAAGCTCTAATTCCTTAGTCGCGTTCAACGCTGTAAATTGCCTGCAAGCGGAACTCACCATGAGCGGGAACTTCCACAATATCTGTAGCTGCATTTGTCGTTTCTACGCAGAGTAAACGCTGATAATCTGCATCATCAAGGTCGGCCATATTTGCAGAAATTGTCACCCAAGGATTCCACACTACGACGGATTTACTACCCGATGATTTAATGCGAATCCGACGATTGAGGGCGCTATCGTCAATGACTAATTCATTGGTGACATCAAGATAAATGCGATCGACTTCACCTGTTACTACCACTGCACCCACTTGAGTTTTTTCGACACCACTATCAGCTTTATCAAGATACTGGCTATTTTCTAAGCCTAAAACCTGCACGCGGTTGATATCGCCCACTTGAAAATAGGTGTGGAAAGCTTGGGTGAGGGGAAATGCTTTGTCGCCTAGATTACGGGTGATTAATTCTACAGTGAGGCTGGTGCCGATCGTAATCTCGATCGCCAGTTCAAAGGCTTGGGGCCAAATTGCTCTAGTTTCATCGGTATCCTTGAGTCCGAGAGTGACTTTGGTGGCGCCGTCTGGAGTTGTAGCGGTTTCTAGCACATTCCAGAGGCGATTCCGCACAAATCCATGACTCGGACGCCCCAAGGCTTCGGGATCTGGGCCAAACCAGGGCCAACAGATTGGTATACCGCCTTTGATGGCTTTCCCTTCGGCGTAGTAGGCTTTTTCGCTGACGAACATCAAGTCTGTGGCTTCGGTGGCTGGTTGAAAGGAGAGCACTTGACCGGAATACACAGAAATTAAGGCTTTGGCTTGACCGTTGTCGATGTGAATCATGGGGAAACCACCGTTTCCGGTGGCGAAGGTGAGGTGTCCGGCTATGCCGTAGTCTGTGTTTAATTGGTCAATACTCATCAGAAATATGGGTTTGAAACCCCGTCCTTTTAGGACGGCTTTACATTGGATGGGGGGGGAGGAATTCTCCCCCGATGAATGCTTGTTACCGCCTTGGATATACTAACGACGTTCGACGTTTTGTATTCGCCTTTAACCCGGACAGTTACGGATCGAGTGCTTTCTACCTGTACGCATAACAAGTGGCGGTAAGCCCGTGTGTGTATATCCCTTCGCCACTGACTATCCGAGAGGTTACAGACTAGGGAGGCATCCAGTAACATCGTTCGGTGTACCACCACCAGATAATTCAGTTTGTCTCAAAGACGCAGGCTAGACACTGTTTTAGTCTCAAATTAAGAAGGTGGTGAGTCTTCCTCTTTCAAGCCCCATGCCTTTAGGCTGGGGTTAGTGACGCTGTTGGCTTGGTGAATTGCTTTACAATTATCCGATATTATGGTGGCTAGATTGATTAGATTGTTGGGTTGGAGGGGGGAAGGTGCGATCGACACAACGATGCCGTCAGAGAAACCGATGGCGAGTCCCAACACATCGCGAGGGGATGTGCGATCGAACCCACCCACGCAACTTGCTGAGTTATTCGTAATCAAGCTAATGCAGCAGTTCATCAAAAGACGGTGCAGGCGCAAAACTCCGCATCTCTTCGAGGGTGATTTCAGGTGACAATTGCCACAAATGCGCCTAAAACAGGGCAAAGAGCACTATCCGACTCACTGCATCCGCTAGCGTTCGCATCGAATCACGTCACGGCGATGGGAACGTGCCTTGTACTTGAGGCCGCATCAAAAAAGCCTTTATTGAGCGACTGGTTTACAGAAACACTAAAAAAGTGATTCCTAGTGGATTTGTGTAAAACCGACGATCGCAAATCCGCTTAATTACCAAGCGCGATCGTATTGAATTGGAGCAGGCACCGATTGACGTAGTTGCTTCGCAGCCCGCATCGGCCAATAAGGATCGCGCAGCAGTTCTCTGGCAAGTAATACCATATCTGCTTGACCTGTACGGATGATGTGGTCAGCCTGGGCGGGTGCAGTAATCATACCAACGGCTCCGGTGGCGATGTTGGCTTCGCGTCGAATGCGATCGGCAAAAATAGTTTGATAACCTGCACCCGTCGGAATCTTTTCACCCGGTACAATTGCGCCTGATGAACAATCGATTAAATCAACCCCCAGTGACTTTAATTTATCGCTGAGTGCAATACTTTGTTCAATGTCCCAACCATTTGGAACCCAATCGGTTGCAGAGATGCGAACCCAAAGCGGTGTTCGATCGGGCAAAACATTTCGCACCGCTTGCACGACTTCACATAAAAACCGGATGCGATGCTCAAAACTGCCACCATAGTCATCTGTGCGTTGATTGCTCAAGGGAGACAGAAATTCATGCAGTAGGTAGCCGTGAGCAGCATGAATTTCTATTAGGTCAAATCCGGCTTCTAGGGCGCGTTGGGCTGCGCTGACAAAGAGTGTCGTCTGCTTCTGAATGTCTTCGATACTCAGAGCGATCGGGGCGGGGCTATCGGGAGCAAATGGAATGGCGCTAGGGGCGATCGAAGTCCATCCTCCTTGAGATTCCGAAAGCACATCGCCGCCCTCCCACGGAAGTGCTGTACTGGCTTTTCGACCTGCATGAGCCAGTTGAATCCCCGCAACCGCACCGTTGCTGTGAATTAACTCGACGATTCGCGCCAGCATTTCAATATGAGCATCTTGCCAGATTCCCAAATCTTGCGGCGAAATTCGTCCTTCAGGCTCGACTGCCGCAGCTTCAGTCATCACCAGCCCTGCCCCTCCTACGGCTCGACTGACGAGATGAACCAAATGCCAATCATTCGCGAATCCATCAACGCTTGAATATTGACACATGGGAGAAACTGCAATGCGATTGCGGAATGTAACCCCACGTTGATCCAATGGCTCAAATAAATGCGACATGGTTGTAAACCCCTGAGTTATAAAATGCACAGATGTCAGGCACAGAATTTATTCACATTGGGAAGTTGACTGACCTCATTACACCAAGTCCGCAGCTTTGAAGTTCGGGCGATCGTTGCTTCGTACTCTGGGGTCTGCGATAGGCAGGTGAAGACCGGAATGAGGTAGAAATTGGCAATGGTCAGTTCGTGACCGAGCAAATACGGGTGTCCTACAGTTAGGGACTCGATCGCCTCTAGGGCAGTGTTTACAGGTGCTACTGCTGCTTTCACCTTGTCCTCGTTAGTTTGACCCCCGTGGCTCGCCACAATCAGACGCTCAATGGCAATTGAATCGATCGCGGGTGCATAGAGATGGCTGTCCACAATGCCAATTATCTGGGGCATCCGAAGGCTTGTCACTATACAGCTCAAATATCTCGACTGAGTGCGTTTTTGAGGAATAAAATCACAGTTTAGGCTTGGGAGTCCGAAAGTAACAATAACCCGTTAGAAGGAGATTAATTTCACAGCAGACAGTCTCAGAATTCTTGGCTTCCAAGGGCGGTCAACCTTCGGCTTTTTTAAATTCCGCCTTGTACTTGGGGACGAAACATTTTCTCAACAATATTTTTCCGCAGAAAAACTGTCAATGGTTTTTCTATCCAAGAGTAGAATATGCAACCGAAAACTACGGTGAACACTGCCAGTAGAGCCGGAGCAAAGAAACCGTCGAAATATTTTCCTAAATTCGCCTTTTGCAGAATTTTTGTACTTGCTGAAATCACCGGTCCGTGGGTCAAAAATATCGAGTATGAGGCATCTCCCAAGAAAATTAAAAAAGCAGGAATTTTCGGGGAATCCTTGAGGTCTATCGAAGTGGCAGCAATGATTAACAGAGCTGCTAGGACTGCAAAAGTAGTGACGCGCTCAAACTCTATGTTTCCCCATGCGACGACCATTCCTAAAATAACATATCCTACATTTGCTATTCCAAATAATATCCACCTGTACTTGCTGATCTTATTATTATATTTAATCACAATATAGGCAGCAAAGCAACCCAAAACAAATTCTAGATTCATATTGCCAAATACTTGATTTAGCAAGAAAAGAGATTTGGGAAAGTTTATAAGTTTACAAGAATTTAAAATTGTTACCAATAACCAAGCCGAAAGTATAGGCGCCGAATGTTTGGGTTTCAGCCAAATAGCTATGCTGAATAATATATAAAAATATATTTCGTAAGTTAAAGTCCAACCTACATCGAGAATGGGCTTGTCCTTTTGAGGAATCAAGAGCAGCGAGACAATTACCTGTCCCCAACCTAAATCTTTATTGTTAGCAAAACCGGGAATTACTAGAAAAAAACACAAAACTGTCAGAGTAATTATCCAGTATATCGGATATATTCGCACGCCGCGTTTGACTAAAAACGATTTTAACTGGTCTTTTTTACCGATCGCCGATCGGTGAACATACACCATGATAAAACCGCTCAATACAAAAAAGTAATCAACACCGCTCCACCCAGCCTGAAATAAATTAAAAAAAGTAACTTGATTTAATCTCTCGGCGCTCATATCGTTGAGGTGAAACATTACCACTAATACAGCAGCAATCCCTCGATAAACTTGCAAGAGGTTAAGCTTTTTGTGAGGAGTTGAACTCTGTGCCATGCAAAAATACCTTAGTCAAGGGTTGCCGTTGTGCTTGTTCCTCAACTATAGTCAACGTGCCAAACATAGTCAACACATTAGATACTATAATATAACTTTATACTTTTTTCATAAACTTGTGCAAGAAGACTTCCGACTGATTGTTGACTTAGTTCTAGTTCTCGCTGCTGCCGCAGCAGGAGGACTCTTTGCATCGCTTTTGCGACAGCCGGTAATTCTCGGCTACCTGCTGGGAGGGATCGTAGTTGGGCCTGCTGGTTTGGGGCTGATTAAAGAATTAATTCAGGTAGACACCCTGGCTGAATTCGGGGTTGCTTTTCTGTTATTTGCCTTGGGAGTGGAATTTTCTTTCGCCGAACTCCAGAAAGTAAAAGCCATTAGTTTGGGCGGGGGGGGCTTGCAAATTGTGCTGACGATCGCCATCACTACTGCAATTTCCTTGGCTGTAGGCTGGGTAGAATCGCCCGCTCAAGGCGTGTTTTTAGGATCGATTCTGTCGCTTTCCTCGACTGCAGTCGTCCTGAAATGCTTGATGGAACGCAATGAATCCGGTACTTCCCACGGCCAAGTCATGCTGGGAATATTAGTAGTTCAAGATTTGGCTTTGGGGCTAATGTTAGCAGTTTTGCCGGCACTCAATCAGCCAGCAGAAGCGATCGGCATGACGGTAGCGTGGGCCCTGCTGCGGATCGGGTTATTTGCTATCGGTGCTGTAGTCGCGGGCATTTGGATGGTACCGCAGTTGCTGCGATACCTCGCGCAAACAGAAAGCCGGGAACTGTTTTTGCTGGGAGTTGTGGTTTTGGCTTTAGGCATTGCGCTACTGACAGAATATTTGGGTTTTTCCATCGAGATGGGCGCATTTGTGGCGGGTTTAATGATTTCGGAGGTGGAATATGCCGACCAAACTCTAACTTACGTCGAGCCTTTGCGAGATATTTTTGCATCCTTATTTTTTGTCACCATCGGAATGTTAATCGACCCGATGTTTCTGTGGAACCATCTAGAAGTAATTCTGGGACTGGTATTGATAGTATTTGTCGGCAAATTCTTGATTATAACGCCGATCGTCCGACTATTTGGCTATCCGCTAAAAACAGCATTGATCGCAGGTTTGGGCTTAGCTCAAATAGGAGAATTCTCCTTTGTACTCGCTAGTGCCGGCCAAGCTATGGGGCTGGTTTCGCGGAACGTTTACCTGTTAATTTTAGGCACGACAGCAGTCACCCTCGTGCTGACTCCGTTTGTGTTGAGAAGCGTACCACAGTTATTGAAATGGGCGGAAAATTTCGGGCCTTTGCAGCGCTATTTCGACGAAACATCTCAACCTGTGGCAATAGCTGAAACTTTGCCGGAACAAAATTATGTTGTGGTTTGTGGCTACGGGCGAGTCGGCAGAATTTTAGTGAAAATGCTGCAAAGCCGCAACTGTTCAGTTGTGGTGATCGACGAGTCAGAAAGTAGTATTCAAGACTGCAGAGAGCAAGGAATTCCTTACATTTACGGGAATGCTGCCAGCTTGCACGTATTGGAAGCCGCGCGGGTGGAACGGGCAAAAGCAATGGCGATCGCCCTTCCCGATCCCATGAGCACTCGCTTGTGCCTGAAGCGGGCTTTAGAATTAGTCCCGGATTTGGATATTGTGGTGCAGGCAAACCAAGATAAAGACATCGAACTGCTTTACCAACTGGGGGCCTGGGAAGTTGTGCAGCCGGAGTTTGAGGCCAGTTTAGAACTGTCTTCCCACTTGCTGGCTGGCATGGGGCTCTCCGCAATGACGATCGCGCGGGATGTGCAGCAAATTCGCAGCAGCCGCTATCTGGAATTGCGGCCAGCGCGCGAACCTTTGGCGGTTTCGCGGGATTTGAAAGTGGCGGTTCGAGATATGAACAGCGAGTGGTACAGCTTGCCGTCGGGTTCTCCGATCGCCAGCATGACTCTGGAAGAAACTAACTTGCGGCAGTTGACAGGGGTCAGCGTAATGGCGATCGTCCGCGAGAATGGCGAGGAGATTGATTATCCCAACGGGAAGACAGCTTTGCAGCCGGGCGATCGACTTTTTGTAGTCGGAGAACCCGAAGAACTTATCAGTTTTGAGTTGCTGGCGAAGGGGGAAGTTGCAGTCCCGCAGGGCGACAGTTCTTGCCAGTGGCTGAGGCTGCCAGCAAACAGCCCTTGGGCGGGCAAAAAACTGTCACAAGTAGATGTGCTGACTCAGTACGGGGTGCAGGTACGGGCGATCCGCCGGGAAGGGAAATTTACTCGCTGGCCCGACGGAAGTAGCAATTTGCAAGAAGGCGATCGTTTGCTGCTGTGTGGTGGCTTCTACGAGCTCGGCTTGATGCAGCGGACGGCCTCACCGCCGGTGCCACAACCTGCTTTAAAACTGCCTTTGGTCAAGGCCCAAGTCAGTGAAAAGCTGTTTAGCGATTAGGGAGGGAAGAGGGAAGAAGGAAGAAGGAAGAAGGAAGAAAGGGAAGAGGGAAGAGGGAAGAAGGAAGAAGGAAGAGGGAAGAAGGAAGAAGGAAGAGGGAAGAGGGAAGAAGGAAGAAGGAAGAGGGAAGAGGGAAGAAGGAAGAAGGAAGAGGGAAGAAAGGGAAGAGGGAAGATTTTTCCCCTCCCCCCCCTCTCCCCCCCCTCTCCCCCTCTCCCCCTCTCCCACTCTCCCCCTCTCCTCAGCCGTTGGGTTTGAGATAAGCAATTGCTGGCCGCGAGATCAGAATTTGTGTTTCTGACGGATCGAGGAGGCAAATGCAGCTATGATCCTGCCAAAAAATTCGGCCAGCTACTAAGTCGCCGGTCAGGAGTTTGATTTCCACCTGTTGTTTGTCTTTGATGTAGCTTTGTATTAAGCGAACGCTGGGCAATCCGGTTTCAAATTCAGACATAGTTCAGAAAAATATAGTCAAATATTACCTTAAACCATATTCTTCTGTTTATACCGTTTAACCCTTACTGCCGCAACTACAAGCGCGTCTCCCCGATGAGGGATAAACCAGTTGGCGGCTAGTTTTCGACCGATATTTATTGAGCCATTGACATCAGCATTAATTAGAGATTACTGTGGAGTTACAAATATTATATTTGTTTATATTTCACTAGAAAGGACTAGAAATTGCATAAAGTTTTATAATACTGGGAAATGGGTAATTTGGTCATCAAATTATCTAATCAGTTTTAACCAAAAGAGGTTTGTTTTTATGCCGATCGAGTTTGCGAAGTATCACGGACTGGGAAATGATTTTATTCTGATTGACAATCGCCACTCGTCAGAACCAGTGATCACGCCAGAACAAGCTGTGGATTTGTGCGATCGACATTTCGGGATTGGCGCAGACGGTGTGATATTTGCTCTTCCGGGTCAAAACGACACTGACTATACGATGCGGATTTTTAACTCCGACGGTTCGGAACCGGAAATGTGCGGCAACGGGATTCGCTGTTTGGCTAAGTTTATCGCCGATTTGGAAGGGTCAGAGGCGAAAACTCAGTACCGCATCCACACTCTGGCTGGTGTGATTAGCCCGGAATTGCGATCGGACGGTCAGGTGAAGGTGGATATGGGGGTTCCCCGGCTGCTGGCTGCGGAAATTCCGACTACTTTGGCTGCAGCGGATGCCAAAGCTATAGATGTGCCGATCGAAGTTGCTGATAAATCTTGGTCTGTTACCTGCGTCAGTATGGGCAATCCTCACTGCATTACTTTTGTAGAGGATGTTGCGGCGATTGCTTTAGAAACTGTCGGGCCTCAATTCGAGAACAACCAAGCCTTCCCGCAGCGTACCAATACGGAATTTATTCAAGTGGTACGTTCGGACTATGTAAAAATGCGGGTGTGGGAAAGAGGCGCGGGTGTTACTCTAGCTTGTGGGACTGGTGCTTGTGCTGCAGTGGTAGCTGGGGTGTTGGTAGGAAAGTGCGATCGGGCAACTGCTGTTGAGCTCCCCGGCGGCGTTTTGGAAATCGAATGGGCAGAAGTTTCAGGGCGAATTTACATGACCGGGCCGGCACAGCGAGTATTTACTGGTTCTATGAGTGATTAGTCATTAGTCATTAGTTATTAGTCATTAGTTATTAGTCATCAGTCATTAGTCAGAAGGGATTTTTTATTAAATTAACAAACAATAAAAATTATTGACTTCAAAATTTTTATTGAATTCTGACCAATGATTTCTGCCTTCACAAATCATTGGCTGCGGACTGAAGACTGAAGACTAATAACTAAGCCTAAAATCTAAAATCTAAAATCTAAAATCTAAAATCTAAAATTAAGTAGGTGGGCTTGCATGGCTGGAGGTATTTATCTGATTCAGGACGACGACAGGCTGGTAGAAATGATGGAACAGCCCTACGACTCGGAAGACCAGTTACAAGATTTGCTAGTAACTTATCCTAATTTGATCGCGGGAGATCAAATCGATCGGGCGACGGCGCGGAGGTGGCTGTTAATTTCGCGGGAAGCTGCACCCAGCGATGAGGAAACAGCGGTGCAGTGGTCGCTGGATCATTTGTTTCTCGACCAAAATGCCGTTCCTACTTTGGTCGATGTCCGGCGAACTCCTAATGCCGAACTGCGGCAAAAAGTTTTGGGTCAGTCGATCGACTATGCTGCTAATGCGTTGGTTTACTGGCCGGTCGATTCAATTATTTCTCTGTTTGAAGCTAATTGTCGCGATCGGGGTCGCGATCCCGAACAGATTTTTGAAGAGTTTCTCGGTGCGGATGCTAATGAAGACAGATTTTGGCAAAAGGTTAAAACTAATTTGCAAGCGGGTAAAGTTCGCTTAGTGTTTGTAGCTGACGAGATTTCCGCTGAAATGCGCCGAGTTGTCGAATTTCTCAACGAACAAATGGACCCCGTTGAAGTTTTGGCCCTGGAAATTAAGCAGTATGTAAGTGAAGATGGTTTGAAAACGCTCGTTCCCAGAGTGATCGGTCAGACAGCGGAAGCACAGCAGAAAAAATCCAGCGCAACGCGCGAAAGAAGGCGCTGGGATGAATCTTCATTTTTTGCGGAAATCAAAGCTAGACGGGGCGCGGACGAGGCGCAAATGGCAAGAGCAATTTACCTTTGGGCCAAAAGTCAAGAACCCGAAGTTCAAATCCAGTGGGGAACGGGGGACGCCTACGGCGGTTTCGCGGCTCAATTACCTCAAAAGGGAAGAAAACCCTATCAGTTATTCACTGTAGATATTGCTGGCAGAATGGAGATTTCTGCTGATAATTACGGTTCCCAGCCGCCGTTTAATGCTGAACACAATTGGCTGGAATTGAGAAGTAAGCTGAGTGCGATCGGTCTGTCGCTACCTATAGAACCGGGTGAGAGAAGGTCGCCGAGTCTGGCTTTGTTTACTTTGCAAGACGAATCTGCCCTCAAGCAAGTTATGGAAACTTTTGATTGGGTGATTGAGCAAATTCAAACGTTATAGTTATTTGTCATTTGTAGGGTGCGTCAGAGTAAGTTATAGATTGATGTAATAAGGGTTTGGGCTTCTGACGCACCCTACGCTATGTGCTGGGTAGTATGTATATGCCAGGTTCAGTGTCTGACCCAGGAAGAATTTCACGGCTGCTTTTAACACCTCTACTTTCGCACAGATTTGCAAACGATTCTAAACCTTCTAATCTGGCTGAAAGTTCACTCAACCCATCCAAATATTCAGCTACAGCAATTTGGCGATGTGTCCATGTTTGATCAAATTTAGCAGAACTATAGGACATTTCAAACTCTACATCAACATAATTTTTTTTGCCTCTGATTTGGTCAGGAGATAAAGTGCGATCGCTTGGTGATATTTCCGTAATTCGTTCTACTCGTTCTGAGGTAATATGGTTTTTAAACCGAGAATTAGTAAAGCGATAAGCAGTAGATAGATAAGTGTTTTCATCATTGATTAGTGCCTTACCCCATCTTTCCGCGACTTGTTTAAATTGGGGGATTTGTAACGCCAGTAATTCTTTAGCTTCTTGATGTTTCCCTATTTCTAAGAGAAGATTGGCTTCTGTTGCTATGGCTACAGCCCAACCTTGAATAGAAACATCAGCATTAAGCATAATTTCAGCATCTAATTCTGGGGTAGCTTGCATCGCTTGATTACTGAGAAATAATCCCACCCTAGAAGCTGTTTTAATGGCCGATCTCGGTGATTCATCAGGAAAACGAGAGCGCTCGTCAAGTTCAGCTTTTAAAGCTGCAATTTCTTTAATTAGCATGGCTTGATGAAGATGGGAAATAGCTTTAGCAAGGCTTTTTTGCTTTTGGCGGCTGTCTTCTACCAATAAATACAGATATGCCAATTGTTGAGAGATAATATCTAAGCGATTATCAATCCGGTTAAAGCCTTCTTCCATTGACTGTTGAATGTGACCTAAAGTTTTTTGTACTTGGTGCAGTTTAGATCCCATATAGGCAAAGCCAGCAATACTGATCCCAAGGTTTAAAACACTTGCGCCGGCAGCAATTTGACTTAGCCTCATCACTGAGGATAAGGTTTTTTCAAAGCCGATTAATTTACTATCGATACCGCTTAATTTATGATCAACACCTATTAATTTATGATAGGTAAGCCCATGACCAATAACATCAATTCCTGCCACAATGGGAGAAAATGGAACAGTCATCAGTTTGCTAGTCAGTCCGGGAGTTTCGGCTAAATGGCGGACAATTTGACCAGCCTTTACAGTTCCCGCAGCCCATCTAATAACGCTTCCATAGCGTTGCATGGAACCATCAAGTAAACCCTTGATAATTTCTGGATTTTTAAGTAAAAGAGTGGCATAAATCAGCATTTTACTTTCTCCTGTTTAGCGATTATAAACTCCAAGGTTTTCATAAGCTTCTATTTTCAATCTATCAGACACTTTAAGATCACCTGCTAAATTAGCTAATTTACGAAAAGCATCATATCTATCGAGTTGATTGACATTACGCTTAAATCCTTCGTCAGATTGCTTGAGTTTAATCTCAACCAAGTAAATGTTATATTCTGATTCGGCTCCTTGGGCGACTGAATACTCATTGATATTAGGTATTTTCTGAGAACGTTCAGTTTCAGATCCTAGCCATAAATATCTCGTAATTTGGTAAAGTTGTTCTCCCTCACTAACATCAATCTGCTTTTTGTCTTTTAGCGATTCAAGAAAATCTGCGTGCGAGGCGGAAATCACTAAAACTAAAGAAGGTGGTTTGGGAGAAATTCTTTTTAATACTTCTTTTACTACTAATACTGCTCCTCCTACTACTGCTCCTGCTAATACTGGTACTCCTAATACTATTAATAAACTTTCCATATCGCTAGATTCCATTTTTTAACTCCTGAATGTCATTAGGTTTAAAACTTGCTTCACTGACGAAAAATCTCTTGTAACTTTTCACAATCTGCTGTTGCATGATCTTTTTTAGCTTCAAACTCACGCCAAAACTGTTTTTTTTGCTCAAAATTGCCCTCAATAATACTTGATTGTTGCTGCAAATCACGTTCAGCTAGATTGGTAATCTCATCAACGGATTCTTTAAAGATATCGCTAACATAATCTAACCGTTGGAGAATCCACTCAAGCAAAATATGCCACAAACTCCCTTTCCCTTTCTCAATTCCACTTGACCATTGTGTTGCCATTAAGGCTGGAGACGGAAGGAAAAGTTCGATGTATTCACCGTCTGTTTTTTTAGAACGGTTTTGCTTAATATTATTTTCTGGAAACTTAAAAAATCTTTCTGGTAAAGTTGGCAAGTTTGGAGCTAACTTTTTGCCTAAATTACTGATGGCTACTTTTTCAAGATTAATCGAAGAAAAATTGCCCTCGGTCAGAAAAACTTTTAGTTGCTTAACTTGTTCATCAACTAATGATTCTAAAGCTTGTTCAAACTGTTGTGCGTTTGATTGTAGAACAAACTCTGCCCTTGCAGATATAGCTTCTCTCATCCTGTGATATAGCAAGCGAACATAGCGTTCATCATCTTCAAGTTCTTTTTTCCCCTTATCATCATCAGCCCGTATACGCTTAACTAAGTATTCTGACTCACCAGAAAATTTACTGAGTCTGCGACTAACATGATCATAGTATTTAGAAAGATCCTCAGCTAATGAAGGTAATGTGACTTCCCCTAGTTTATCTCTTAGCTCAAAAGCTCCTTGATTATTTTTAAAAGCATCGCGAACTGGAACAATTAGAGATGTGGTTAAATCCCCTACTATATCTTTTTTAACCGCATCAAAAATCCGCTGAAAGCCATTACGGCCTTTTTTTACAGCCTCTTGTACGAGTTTATCATTAATTTTAGGATCATCGCTTTTCAAGCCTGCTTTCAGTCCCTCAATTTCTACCTTAAATTCTTTCCCAACTTCTTTAATATTATGAAAATAATGACGGCTTTTATCTATTTTATTTCTTTCTTGCTCAACCTGTTCCTGTTGGGAAATTTTTATGGGGTGAATCCGAATTTCCAGAGATTCTGCTAAAGCATTGTAAGGATCGAATACTTCCAACAATGCAGGAAGTATTACCAATTCAGCAAAGGATTCTTGAACCCGCACACGGAAACGAGCCCAAAGTTCTCTACCTCCACTCCATTCTAAAGAAGAGTGGAGAATTTTTCGCATGGTTTCATCATCAATAGTCTTATTGTCTTCTACCCGATCTTCAATATCGCGAAACCAATTCTTTAAATCGCGGTTCTCCTTAGTATTTAATTTAATAACTCCTGCACAGTCTTGAAACATAGCTTTAATGAGTTTTAACCGTATCTCCTGACTGATCACTGACGGTTCGTTAAAAGCTCCTGAACCCCAAGCACACTGAGCATAATATAAAAGACGAGCATTAAAAGGCAGAACATCAGGAAGTTCTGGAAGCGATAAGACCTCTTTAATTTCTTCTCTTAACTTATCAATCCGCTCTGATAGGGGTAAATCATCTGCTCCTCGGTTATCGACCCGATTTAAGATAAAAATCATCGAATCTGTGCGACATTGTAGATCTTCGACAACAGTCTTTAATTCTTCCAATAGGCGTTTTCTATGGTCATCATCTACCTGCATATAGTCTAAAGCCACTAAACTAAAAGCTTTATTAACTTGCTTTTGGATAGTTGCTAAGTTGGCCCGGTCTTGAACAGATTTCAATCCCGGTAAATCAATCAAACCAACTCCGATTCCGTTGGGTAAATCTAGCAAAGAAGCATCACAAGCAGGTAAAAGAGGAACATGAGCAGTTATTTGTGGCGCAACATACTCACGCTTTTTCCGCGCCGCGTGATAGGAGTGCATCACGGTGCTAATTCGCTGGTATAAATCCTCATCGCTTAAGCCTGTCCATTCACCAGTATCCCAAGCCGCATCTTCCGTTTCTGCAATCATTAATCTCTGTTCTTGAGAATGTTTGATGGTTAATACACCCCCACTCATTTCTCCGGCTTCAATCGGTGCGATTTTTCGACCAATCAGCGCGTTAACAATCGTTGACTTTCCAGAGGAAGTTGTGCCCAGAGTAGCAATCCGAAAACTAGGATTTTCTAGGCGTTGGACGGCTTCTTG
Organism: Microcoleus sp. Pol10D4; assembly: GCF_036701555.1. Classification (NCBI taxonomy): domain Bacteria; kingdom Bacillati; phylum Cyanobacteriota; class Cyanophyceae; order Oscillatoriales; family Microcoleaceae; genus Microcoleus; species Microcoleus sp. Pol10D4. Next base: position 42,057 of record NZ_JAUBRA010000037.1, on the reverse strand, counting down.
ATAAACAGTTAAAAAATCCTGTAGGCAAGATTGAATCCCCGGATCAGCAAAAACATCCGGGGACGATTTGACTAAGCTAGAGACTGAGTTGCCTAATTCTTGTAAAAGGTTGCGCGTGTTGTTTAACTTAGATTCAATTACGGGCATAGCAAAAATGCTTTCTTAATGATCTTTGTTAAGTATAACTAAGGAGACACGGCATCGCACCTCGTACATCCACGGATATTTTAAAGTTGCCACAAAATAAAGAGTCACTCTTAAATCAACCTGTAGAGTGCCTCGGAGATTGATTATTTCGATTTTAACAGGTTTATTCGGCTTCGGGGCACCCTACGCACTAAGCTGTCCCGCATCTTGCGTTATATTTTTCGGGCGGGCGGGACACCCCACAATAATTTCATCAAACTTGACTGTACAATTTGTATGCGCCTGAGCTTGTTAATCTCATTATTATGTTTAGGGGATAATGGGTGTCACCATCAACATAATAATGAGTGGATGCAGAGTGAGTGGCCGATCATCGCCAATTACCAATGACCAATGACTATTGATAGCGAATATTAGCTTGTTTCAAGCGCCGCAGGGCTTCTCCCAGTCGATCGCAATCTGCAATTAAACTAATTCTCACATATCCTTCACCGCCCGGCCCAAAAGCATTGCCAGGAGTCACCACAACACCAGTTTGCTGCAAAACATTGAGGGCAAAATCAGTCGAACTCATGCCCGGAGTGCAGGGAACCCAAAGATACATTGCAGCCAGAGGTTTAGGAATATTCCACCCTAATTCTGCCAATCCTTCCACCATGAAATCCCGGCGAGTCCTGTAACGATTCTGCACTTCGTGCAAGTAACTGTCCGGCAATTGCAGTGCTGTTTCTGCTGCTGTTTGCAAAGCGGAAAATATACCGTAATCTAGGTTAGTTTTTAATGTCCGCAAACCTTGAATAATTTTGCTATTTCCTACTACAAAACCGACGCGCCAGCCGGCCATATTGTAGGTTTTGGACATCGTGTGAAATTCGACGCCGATTTCTTTACCGCCGGGAATTTCTAATAAACTTGTCGGTTGATAGCCGTCAAATGCTAATTCCGCATAACACAAGTCGTGAACCAGCAAGATTTGATGCTTGTGTGCGAAAGCAACAATATCTTTGTAAAATTCGCGGGGTGCAGTCGCTCCAGTCGGATTGCTGGGATAATTGAAATAGAGTATTTTGGCTTGTTCGGCTACGCTGTCGGGAATGTCGGCTAAGTCAATTACCCAGTCATTTTCTGGTTTGAGAATGATGTTGTGAACTTTTGCACCGGCGATAATTGGGCCGCGAAATAATACGGGATAAGCGGGACTTGGTACTAATATTAAATCCCCTGGATTGATATAGGCGATCGCAAAATGTGCTAAACCTTCTTTAGAACCCAACAAAGGCAATGCTTCGCTTTCTGGATCGAGTTCAACGTTGTAGCGGCGGCTGTACCATTTAGTAATAGTACGGCGGAAACTGGCAGTTCCTTCAAAGGGTGGATAGCCGTGATTGGCAGAATTTTGGATGGCTGCGACAGCCGCTTCTACTACTGGTTGAGGAGTGGCACCGTCGGGGTTTCCCATTCCTAAGTCTATTAAATCTAGTCCTTGTTCGCGGGCGCGGGCTTTGAGTTCGTCGAGACGGGCAAATACGTAGGGCGGTAGTTTTTGCAACCTGTCAGCAGGGGTAATCCAATCCAAGGTCATTTATTTTTTGTCAGTTGTCAGTTTTCCTGGTTTGTAGTAAGGACTTTCGTCCTTGCTAGCACAGCCTTTTCAGGACTAAAGTCCTTACTACAAACTGTTTTAATTCTTAATCTTTAATTCTCCCACAGGTGCGGTGGTAGAAACCATCGCTGCCATTAATTGTTGGGGAACAACTTTAAAAGGCAGTCGGTGGATGTCGGAATTGGGATTGCAGGCTATGTCAGCGGCGCGCTGCAATTCTGTGAGGGTAATGTCTCCGAGTCCGAGGTTTTCTAAAGTTTGGGGCAATCCAATCTCGGCGTAGAATTTTAGCAGTTGCTGTCTGGCGCTAGCGGCGAGTTGATTGTTTTGCAGCATTTCTTCTAGTCGCAGTTGTACTAAAATGCCGTAGGCGACTTTTTCGCCGTGCAATGTGCCGTGACTTGCTAATAGATGAGTTAGGCCGTTGTGGACGGCGTGGGCGGCGACGGTGCGGCATTGGGCGCCGCCAATTCCACCGATTACTCCTGCTAGCAATACGGCCGCATCTGTGACTTCTTGCCAGGTTTCGCTACCGGGTTCTTTGAGGGCGGCGGCTGATTTTTGGAATAAAATATCGCGCAGTATTCTAGCTTGTTGGACGGCGGAAATTATCAGGGTTTGTTCGGAGTGTCCGCTGCTGACTGAGGCTTCGTACCATTTGGCGATCGCATCTCCAATTCCTGCTACTAATGTCCGCTGTGGTGCGGTTTGAATTAAGCCGTAGTCGAGTATTAATAAATCGGGACATCTGGCTAATGTGACATCGTATTGGAATGCACCTTGTTCTGAATAAATGTTAGAAAGGGCTGTCCAAGCGGCACAGGTGGCTGCTGATGTGGGTATTGTGACGATCGGGATTTTGCACTGATGGGCGACGAGTTTTGCTGCGTCTAAGGCTTTGCCGCCACCGACACCGATGATGAAGTCGGCTTGATGGGTTTGGGCTGCTTCGCGGAGGGTTTCGAGGCTGGTTTCGCTGCAATCCTTGCCGTATGCTGTTTCGGCGGATTTTAACTGCTGCTGTTCGAGGATTGGTTGCAGGTAGGGTTGGGCGGCGGCGAGGGAGTTGCTGCCGCCGACGATTAGCGGCCGCTTTCCGAAACGGGCGATCGCATCTCCGGCTTGTGCTAAGGCCGATCGACCTCGCAATACACAGGCGGGAGCAATTGTCAAAGAATAAATTGCAGTTGGGGTGGCGGTTTTAGTGCTTTGGGTTTGAGTCATCGAACCACTGGATAAGTGACGAGAAGGTTGACGCTTTGCAGGATTGCTGGATTTTCCAGGATAACTCTAATTTATGCGAACATGGTAAGTTTTATAAAGTTTTTATTAAGTATTGTTGGGCTGTTCGGGGATGGGAGGGGGGAGTTGAGGGGCGATCGATATGATAAATTTAGGAATATAAGCAATTTCAAGGATAGGGCAATGCTGACTAAACAAGATTGGGACTGGTTAGCAGTGTGTTCTCATTATCAAACGGCTGTCACAGTCCAGACTCTTCTCAAAGAAGGAAAATCTATGGAAGCAACGGCAGGTTTAGAATCTTTAATTGAAGCAATGGGAAGAACCGAAAAACGAGCATTAAAAAGCCAGTTAATTCGTTTAATGCTTCATATTATTAAATGGAAATCTCAACCTGAAAAACGAACGGCTAGCTGGGCTATTAGTATTCGTTCGGCGCGGCGAGAGATTGAAGAAAGTCAAGAAGAAATGCCGAGTCTAAATCGTGATTTTATTGAGTCTATCTGGGATAAATGTTTTCAAGTGGCGCTGAAAGATGCCGAGGATGAAATGGGTAAAAAATGTCAATTAACCTCACTTGCTTGGTCTGAAGTTTTTGAGGATGAATATAGTTTTGAGACTTTTTGAATTCTGTCATCCTCCCAGTCTTCGCCATCGAGTGCCCAAAACTCGGTTAATTCAGGATCTGCCAAAAAATCTTCGGCTGTAGCAGGTATAAATGGTGCTAGTATTTTATGGCGTTCTGCTATTGGCAAACTAGCAATCTCTCTAATTGATAGCTTGAGAGTAGGTGCGGTTGTTGACGAACTGTTAGACTCAGAACTTTCGGTGGATAACTGCTTTTTATCTTCCGCTTTTTGCACGAGTAATTGTGCAAATTCGAGCACTTCTTGTTGTTTCTCCGTTGGCAACTGTCGCAGTTTCTCTAACACTGCTTGCTCAAAATTAATTGTTTCTGACATTTAAATTACCTTCCCTAAGCGTTTATCGTTTGATTTCTCACGCAGTCAAGTTTTGTAGTTCCATATTGGCAAATCGCGCCATAATTTTGATCTTTCCCTCCTACTTCACCCATCACGCCGCCAAATTTTGATACTCCCATCAGAACTGCCACTAACCAGAGTGTTTCCATCCGGGCTAAAACTGACCGAATTAACCTGGGCTGAATGCCCTGTGAGAGTGAAAATTGTGTGTCCATTTTTTACATTCCACAGTTTGATTGTACTGTCTCCACTACCACTAACAAGAATTTGTCCATCCGGGCTAATGGCGACAGAATTAACATAGTCTGAATGCCCTCTGAGAGTGCGAACTTCCTTGCCAGCTTTCAGGTCGCAAAGCTTGATAGTATGGTCATAACTGCCACTAGCAAGAGTTTGCCCATCCGAGCTAATTGCAACAGAAGAAACCGACTTTGAATGCCCTATGAGAGTGCGAAATGCCTGACCATTTTTCAGATTCCACAGTTTGATAGTATGGTCATAACTGCCACTAGCAAGAGTTTGTCCATCCGGGCTGATAGCGACAGACCAAACCGAGGATGAATGCCCTATGAGAGTGCGAATTTCCTGCCCATTTTTCAGATTCCACAGTTTGATAGTCTGGTCTTGACTGCCACTAGCAAGAGTTTCTCCGTCTGGACTAAAAGCAAGAGACCGAATTAAACTTGAGTGACCCTTTATGGTTCTAAATTCTTGTCCAGTTTCCAGATTCCATAGCTTAATTTGTCTGTCATAACTTCCACTAGCTAAAATTGTTCCATTAGGGTTAATAGCAACACAATAAACCGCGACTGAATGCCCAGAAAAAGTACGAATTAGCTCTCCTGTATGGAGATTCCAAAGTTTGCTGCTATTACTAGCAAAAGTCTTGCCATCTGGACTAATAACTACGCAATCAACAGATGACATACCTACGCCATTAAGAGTTTTTACACATTTGAAGGAGTGAGCTTTTCTAATGATTTTTTCTTCTATTTGTTGTTTGCGTTGGGCTTCAGCTTTGGGTGCTTCTTGAGATTGACGTTCAGCCTCTACTTGCTGAATCAGCTTTTTCAACTCTTCTTCATACTGTTTTCCCTGTCGCCGCTGAATATCCTGAAGAATATCAAAATAAGGTTTCACCCATTCTTCTGCCAACCCATATTCAGCCAATTCATCCTTTAAATTAAACAACTGAGGTTCATAGCCAGGGTCAATATTGAGATAATACAAATCCGCTAAAAATCCCGCCAGCAACTTGTGAATCGCTACAATCAACTGCCGAATGATGCGGAGGGCTTTTTTCTCACTTACCCCAGATGCTAAAAGTGCATCTTTTGCCTCTTCCCAGTCAAAAACTTTGGTAGAAAACAGGGAGACTTCCTGATTATTCAGGAATCCCCAAAAGCCGACGCGAAAAGTTACGGCATAGTCGCTGATATCGCTATATAAAATTGTAGTCGGAACCGGAGATAAAATTCGCTGCAAGCGTTCCACATCAATATCACCAATAGACTCAGTCAAATAGTCGCTATAAAACTTAACTGGGCGTAAGACATCCTGTTGAGGATAATGCTGTCTGAGAAAATCTCCGACACTTCTCATCTCAATTGGCAAATCTTCACAGAAGGTTTCCGGGCATTGCTTGCTAATTTTGGGTGGTGATAGTAAGATTAAGAGGCGATGTTGCTGCTGAAGTAAAATCTGCTTAGTTTCCTCTCGATTTAACTTAGAAAACCAAGTATCTTTATCCCAAATAGTTTGAATTTCAGCCAGCTTGACCTGAATATCCTTTGCTTGCAATTCCCGCATCAAATCCCGCTGCAAGGCTGCCAACTTCACTCTATCCTGCTGTTCCTGTTCCTGCAACTCAATGCGGCGTGCTGTTTGTGCTACTGTTAGCTTTAACAATTCCCGGTCTCTGGTATCTTTCGCTTTCGCGTATTCCAGCATTTCCTGGGAATAACGCTGTTTTGCTTGCTCTATCTCAGTCGAATCAGATGAATTATTGGGATAGGGAATCAGGATATCTCGGTACTTTTGAGAGTTATTGCCGAAGGCTTCTCCTAGTTTGTGACCGATATTCCTGGCGATGGGTGACAGCACTCCCGATATGTAGGGAGCAATAGCGGCGATGATTGCAACTGGAAACATAATTGTGGGTGAGGATGCGGTTATTAATAGTGTAGCAGGATGTTAGGAGGTATAATTCGGATGGTTGCCAGATATTCTGCACTTGTTGCTTTTTAGATTTAATTTCATCATTGATACTCCTGGACGCAGAACCCAGGTTTTTTACGGACATACTGCATAACAAAATTTTTAGACTTTATCCTGTAAAGTACCGAATCTGCGGTACAATTATCAGTTAGCTGGCTTCGCTTTTGGCTGAAATAATGCTTCTAAATTATCTGTCAGTGTTTAACATTAAGCTATTCACCTCTAATTGCTGGAGTTCAATCTATGAGAAAGCCACAAACTGTTAAAGCTTTGGAAGAGCTAGGACGGGTTCAACTCTCTAAGAGTTTTTTCATGCGTGAGTTTCTTTATTCAGAAATCTCTCAAATAGAAGGTATCCCTAATATTCCTAGCGATCCTGACTTGGCGATCGCAGCCGGAAAGAATTTGTGTGAGAGGGTGCTTGAACCAATTCAAGATGCGCTTGGTCGGATTAGTATCCGCTCAGCCTATCGTTCTTGTGCGGTGAACGCCAAAGGAGCAGAGAATAAAAATCAGTACAACTGTGCCAGTAATGAGGCCAACTATGCAGAACATATCTGGGACGTAAAAGATTCAGAGGGGTATATGGGAGCAACAGTATGTATTATTGTTACATCATTCATCCCTTACTACGATCGCACTCAAGATTGGACAGCATTGGCATGGTGGATACATGACCACATTGATGCTTATGCAGAAATGACCTTTTTCCCAAAGTATGCAGCGTTCAACATTAGGTGGAGCGAGAATCCTAATGTTTCAAAAGTAATTTATAGCTACGTAGAAAACCCGCACACTGGTAAGAAAAGCGGGTATCTGACAAAGGAGGGGATGGATAATTTCTTAGGTTTGCACGAGCAGTTTTACCAAGAATTTATCGATCGCTGACTAACCATCGCCTTGAACTTCTATGCGATAGTTGTAGCCCTGTTCAGTCAGAAACAGTTGCCGGTGTCGGGCAAAATCTTCCTCGCAAGTTTGTAGGGATACTAATGTATAAAAGCTGGCATTGTGTCCGTCGGCTTTGGGGCGGAGAATTCGTCCGAGGCGCTGCGCTTCTTCTTGGCGAGAACCATACTTTCCCGATACTTGAATCAACACATCGGCATCGGGTAAATCGACGGCAAAATTGCCCACGCGAGATAGAATTAATCCGGGAATCTCTTTGTGACGGAATGCTTCGTATAACCGATCGCGCTCTGCCTGTTTTGTCTTCCCCGTAATCAGAGGCAATTCGGTAATTTTGGCGATCGCATCCAACTGTTCGAGATACTCACCAATAATTAAAATACGGTGTCCCGCCTCTTTTTGCAATAAACTTTGTACCATATCCAACTTACCCGGATTTTCAGCAGCAATGCGAAACTGTTGGCGGCGCGGCGCTAGGGCATATTCCATTTTTTCCGCCTCATTTTGGGCGACGCGGATTTCCGTACAATTGGCAGTGGCAATAAATCCCTGTCCTTCCAATTCGCGCCAAGGTACGTCATAGCGCTTGGGTCCAATCAACGTGAATACATCCCCTTCTTTCCCGTCTTCGCGAATCAATGTCGCAGTTAAACCTAACCTGCGTCGTGCTTGTAGTTCAGCGGTGATCCGAAATATCGGTGCAGGTAATAGATGGACTTCATCATAAATAATCAGTCCCCACGATTCGGCGTTAAACAACTCGAAATGCTGGAATTCATCATCTTTATTCGATCGATAACTTAGCATTTGGTAAGTCGATAGGGTGACAGCAGCCGTCTGTTTGGTGACACTGCTGTACTCAGCGATCGCATCCTCAGTTAAACTCGTTTTGTCTAATATTTCCCTGCGCCACTGGTGCACTGAAGTCAAACTGCTGGTGAGGATGAGTGTCTTTTGCTTTACCAAACTCATCGCTAACATCCCGACTATGGTTTTACCAGCCCCGCACGGTAGGACGATCGTCCCACTTCCACCTTTTACCTCCCCGTCCTGATAGAATGCCTCTGCTGCTTCTTGTTGATAAGCACGCAAGTTAAAGGGCAAGTCCGCTAAAGTACGATCGCGCAAAGAAATCCCTAATTCGGCACCCTCGACATATCCAGCCAAATCTTCTGCCGGATAGCCCACCGCTAGTAAAGCTTGCTTGAGTACGCCGCGATTCCCGGCATCGACTTGAAAGCAAAGATCGGAGATGCGCTTGCCCAACATTGGTTTGACGCGATCGTCCCGTACCAGCAATTCCGCTAGGGGCAAATCGGCAATTCGCAGTTGTAAATCGGGGCTAGCCGCATCGATTCTTTCAATTACAGTTAATCCATACCGCGCCCCCAACAGTTCAATTTCCTGCGCTACCGACTCAGGAATGGGATACTTGGCATACTTTCGCAAAGCTGCGATCGCCTCTTCAACAGGCATTCCCGCCGCCCGCGCATTCCACACGCTGAGGGGCGTGATGCGATAGGTGTGGATGTGTTCGGGACTTTTGATTAATTCGGCAAAGGGAGCGATCGCTTCTCGCGCCTGTTGTGCTGTGGGAGCGTGAACTTCTAGTAAGATAGATCGATCGCTTTGCACGATCAAAGCATTTTCGGGAACATAATTCATAGGTTGTTGCGATCGCAGATAATATCAATTCCGGTTGCACCGTCAGGTGATTATTGACTGTTGACTGTTGACTGTTGACTCATGACAATCTAAAATCTAAAATCTAAAATCGCTCGATACCACCGGACACGATCTTACTATTTATCCCGCTGGGGTAAGACGTAGCCGATCTGGCGCAGGGCGTTGCGAAACTTAGTTTCCTGGGATAATGGAACTGCTAAAGTGCGATCGCCCGCTAGCTGACAGAATTTTTTGGTACGGGAATCATTGGCAATCAACACTGCTAAATGGGCGTTAGTACATTCGATTAACTTGACAGTTCCTACATCTTGCAAACTATTCGATCGTTCTGTAACATCCGTCAGAAATTGCTGTACAGTTTCGGGTAGCGGTTCGATACTTCTTGTCTCTAAAACTTCTTTAAATTCTGCTAGCGGGTATCCGGCTTCAATGGCGGTAAATAGCTTTTGTCGATCGACTTGCCAGACGACATCTGAAACTTTTTTAGCATAGAGATCGAGGACGATCGCATCTGATGTCGCAATGCCTTCTCCTGCTACAACAATATCTAAATTGGGCAGTACGCGGAGTGTTTGACGGAACTCAATTGCTGGCGGGGTGTAATTCTGAGTCAATCCCAAACAGTAAGCCCCCAAAGCTGTCAGGCGAAAAGAGATTAAGCCGTCGTAGCGGCTGAGAAATCTCAAATCGTCGGTTCCCCAAAGATCGTCAAAATCGCTGGGTACGAGGGACGGATCGGCATAGGCAACATCAATTATTCCCAGGGTAGCAACATACTCAAACAACAGGCAGCGCATATATCTTTCTTGCAGAATATGCCAATCGTGACTGCCCGAATATCCTAAGTTACCATACCCAAATTCAGAAATATAGAGAGTGTCGGGATCGCGCGTTACTTCAAACCGATTGCCCGTTGCCAACATATACCTGCTAAATTCGCTAAACAGAATCCATTTACCGACAGGACATTCTGCTAGCCTTGAGGCGATCGCCTCTCTCCGCCCCGCCACCGCTGTCATGCCGCGCGCCCCCTTGCCAGTTTGTCCTTTAATCGCATCAATGCGGCGAAATTCATCAAAAGTGTTTGTTTTTAACCAGCGCTTCCATGCTGTCTGTAATCCTTTGGCAGGTGATTCTTGCAAGGCTTTCTGTCCCGCTTTGGTCAAAACAAGCTTTTTGCCCGATAGTTCGGCGAATTTGCTCGCTTGGGCGATCGGGGCCCAAGCAAATGATTTGATATTACCAACCTCGTAGAATATATCGCCCTTTTCCACGGTAGCTTGGCGCTGTTCGTCGTTATAAAAATCACCCCCTTGCAATACGGCGGCGATCGCTTTCAGAGTTGCGGCACCAGGTAATGCGGTTTTCTCACTAACGGCAACTTTGCCCGACTGAATCAGACGCAAAACAGCTTCCAAATCCTTTGGGGCTGCCCGTTCCATTTCACAAGTTGTCAAAGGAACTTCGTACTCGGATACCTCTCTTTGAGATGTACGAAAGTTCTGTTTTTCTACACGAACAATAAAATTATCTGGCAGTACATCCCCAACCAGATTTAAGGGAGTTGCTTGAGGTTTTGGCACAAACTTCAGCAATTTTTGTTCAAGATCGTAGGGTATCGCAGTGCCGTAGAAGAACAAGCATAGTAGGGATGGTTCTCGGTTGTATCCATAGCGATCGCTTGTTCCCCAGTTTGGTTGTTGTCTGTATTTCGCCACAAATACATCGCCATCATAGCCACCACCTGACCCATGTATAACTTCCGCTACGGCCGCTTTTTGCAAATCGTCTAATTGCGCCCAAACTTGCTTAAGTTTTTCTCCCTGCATTTGCTGTTTAATCCCAGCAACCAGGTCAGCTTTGCGGGTTAATTTGCGATCGCCCGACAACAGTGCATTGAGCTTTTTTAAATCTTCAACAATTATTCCTTCGAGTGCCTCTTGGAGAGTAGGAACATCATCTATGGTTTGGTAACGCGGCATAATTTTTGGCAATTCGCCTGCTGCAAAATTGTTTGTGCTACCAAATATAACAACTTTCGGAAAATTTTAACTTGAATTTTTGTAACAAAATCCCCAAGTATGGTTTAATATTTATTGTTAAACACGAAAATTTTATCTAATAAAGTACAGAAGAATGCAAGCTAAAAAACTCGGAATTACACTACTATTATTGCACAATCTTAGGTAAATAATTTTAATTTAAAATTTGAGTTTTGAGATTTAACTCGGAGTGTGAGATAATTATTTACAATCGTGACTTGTGTTTTACTGAACCCGCCGGTGCGGTAAAAAAGGAGTCGCAGTCAGCATTCTTAAAAAAATTCTCAATTCCCAATCATCACAAACAAGGCGATATGAGCGAACACCCAACCATCAGCTACCGCACCGAAAGCGACTCGATGGGAGACAAACAAATCCCATCTAATGTCTACTACGGCATCCAAACTCTGCGCGCCGTTGAAAATTTCCCGATTAGCGGTATTAAGCCTTTATCAACATACGTTGATGCTTGTGTTTTAATTAAAAAAGCAACAGCGATCGCCAATGGCGAACTCGGCTGCATTGCCCAAGACATCAGTCAAGCAATTGTCCAAGCAGCAGATGAAATTCTAGCGGGAAAATTGCGCGATCAATTTGTAGTTGATGTCTACCAAGCCGGCGCCGGAACTTCTCACCACATGAATGTTAATGAAGTTCTTTCAAATCGCGCTTTGGAAATTATGGGCGAGGAAAAAGGCAATTACAAGCGCATCAGTCCTAACGATCATGTAAACTACGGTCAATCGACAAATGATGTGATTCCGACGGCGATTCGGATCGGCGGATTGTTGGCGTTAGAAAAAACTCTTTTTCCAGCATTATCGGATGCCGTAGTCGCCCTAGAAAACAAAGCCGAAGAATTCAAAGATATTGTTAAATCCGGCCGCACTCATATGCAAGATGCCGTACCGGTTCGACTCGGCGATACCTTCGGCGCTTGGGCGCAAATTCTCAGAGAACATACATTGAGAATTGACAGGGCATCCGATGATTTGACATCTCTGGGATTGGGGGGAAGTGCGGCCGGAACAGGGTTAAATACTCACCCTGAATATTGTCAAAAAGTTGCTGAAATTCTCTCCGAATTAATTGACCACCCCCTGAAACCAGCAAAGCATTTAATGGCTGCTATGCAGAGTATGGCACCGTTTGTAAATGTGTCTGGTGCACTGCGAAATCTCGCTCAGGATTGCGTTAAAATCTCCCATGACTTGCGTTTGATGGACTCCGGGCCGAAAACGGGTTTGAAAGAAATTCAACTGCCTCCTGTGCAACCTGGTTCGTCTATTATGCCGGGAAAATACAATCCTGTGATGGCAGAAATGACATCGATGGTGTGTTTTCAAGTTATGGGTTACGATAGCGCGATCGCCCTGGCAGCCCAAGCGGGACAATTAGAATTGAACGTGATGATGCCCCTGATTGCCTACAATCTCATTCACAGCATCGAAATTTTAGGCAATACCATCAGCGCGCTGACTACACAATGCCTCGCCAAAATTGAAGCTAAGGGCGATCGGTGTCTCGCTTATGCTGAAGGTAGTCTCGCCCTCGTTACCGCCCTCAACACTCACATTGGCTATCTCAACGCCGCCGCCGTCGCCAAAGAATCCTTAGAAACGGGCAAATCTTTGCGACAAATTGTGCTAGAACGGGGTTTAATGAGTGCAGAAGACTTGGCAAAAGTTCTAGATTTAGAGAAAATGAGTGCGATGCCGGGATCTTCTGCTAACGTTTAGGATCTCAGAGGTATCAGCTAGAAACTAGAAGGCTGAAATTGATTGAATTCTGCATTCTGCCTTCCGAGTTCTCCCTAAATGCTGTCACAGGTTAAAGTTAAAGAATTCAGAATTCAATCTTTTTCATTTAATTCTGAATTTTTTTTATAGTCTAAAGTTTTGGAGCAAGATTTATGCGCGCAGGTTCTTTTGCAAAATTAACTCAAGATAAAGAGAACACAACTCAAGTGACATTTCATTATGTGGAAGGTCACGCAGAAACGTTTACTATTCCGATGCCGGCACAAGAATTCCAAGACGAAGTGCTGACTTTGTTAAGTCAACCTTGGTTGACTTTCCATTTAGCCGATCAAACGGTTTTTATCTGTACTGCCCGGTTGGTGAAAGTAGAAGTTAAACCTGCTATCCCTGAACTGCAAGGTCAAGGAGTATTCTCTAACTCGCTGCGAGTTAGTACCATGCAGCGGGCTGCTGCTGGTAGATTGCCGATGGATACTTAGGACTCATTTGTATTGAGATTATTCTTGGTAACGCACGCGCGAAACACCCTAAGCAGGGTGTTCCGCGCGTGCGTTATATTGAGATTATTCCCGATCGATAACCAATTACCAATCAATTCATAATTATGTCTGCTGTTAGTTTAATTCAGGCCAATTCATACGATCGGCAAATCTTGCAAGCATCTTTAGAAAGTTTGCTGGCACCCTTGGGCGGAATCTCGGCTTTTGTCAAAGCGGGCGATCGGGTTTTACTCAAACCCAATCTCCTCACAGGTTCTCGCCCTACAAAAGAATGCGTCACCCGCCCAGAATTGGTTTACTGCGTCGCTAAAATGGTCATGGAAGCGGGAGGAAAACCCTTTTTAGGTGATAGTCCGGCTTTTGGCAGCGCTATGGGTGTAGCCAAAGCCAATGGTTATTTGCCGCTGTTGGAAGAACTGAATTTGCCAGTAGTTGAGTTTCAAGGAAAACGCTACGAAACTCTCAGCGAAGATTTCAATCATCTGCGAATTTGCAAAGAAGCAATGGAAGCGGATGTAGTGATTAATTTGCCCAAACTCAAATCTCACGTTCAATTAACGGTGACAATGGGCGTGAAAAATTTATTCGGCTGCGTCCCCGGCAAAATGAAGGCTTGGTGGCACATGGAAGCTGGCAAAGATAGCGCCAGATTCGGTGAAATGCTGGTAGAAACTGCCCGGGCAATTAACCCAAATTTGACGATTTTGGATGGCATTATCGGTCACGAAGGTAACGGGCCAAGCGGCGGCGAACCTAAGTTTTTGGGAATTTTGGCCGCCTCTGATGATGTCTTTGCTTTGGACAGAACTTTAGTTGAAATCATTAACGCTGATCCGGCGGCGGTTCCCACTGTAGCTGCGGCGATGAGATTGGGGCTTTGCTCGAATTTAGAGGCGATTGATTTTCCGCTTTTGCAGCCGGAAAATCTCAAGGTTTTGGATTGGAAGTTGCCCGAAAGCATGATGGCGATCGACTTTGGTATGCCCCGCGTGGTGAAGTCGGCTTTCAAGCACCTTTATATCCGGTTTATAAAAGAAAAGTTCAGCATCAAGGCTTCGCATTAGCGAAGAGAGAAGGGGTAAAATTTCTTTTTTTTATTCCTTCTCCTTTGCCTTGCTAATTGTAAAGAAATATAATTTGTATGTTACAAAGTATGTATTTATGTAAGCTTTCAATAACTTTGTTATAACTCTATGGTTTAAAGCATTGGTTTCGCCGTATTCGGGACTCGCGCTCATTCTTGCTACCTAAAAACAGTTGCATAATTGTAGTTAGGTAAAAATACTTAAAACAGCCGTCATTTTAACCAAATTAACCCTAAAATTTGCCTCTTCTTTATAATTAACAATAATTTATAAAGATTCAGTAAAGCTCGGAAAAGGCTATTGACACTTCTACGTAGATCGCAGATGATTGCTACATATCAAACAGACCTAAGATTCAATCATAAAGGTCTAATCCAGTTGCTGAATCTATCTTAAGTATTAGATATCTCCGACACAGAGCCTGAAATTCTGCTCGTATCAGGCTGCAAAATTTAAATTCGGTAGATGTCTGTTATATCGATCAATCAACAGCCCTTCCCAAGTACAGCAAAGATTCACTACCGCATCAGTAAAAACTTAAAACCAGGGACTACCTAACAATGCTTACTAACAACAATCTGACAATAGTACAGCCACTAAAAGCCAAGTTTTTGCCAAACAGTGAAGTTTTATTGACCCGCAAGTTGATAGAAGCAGTTAGTGAGTTAGCCAAGTATTGGTCTGGTTCAATTACTGTCATGATGGAAGAAACGAAAGAAGACAACGACCAGATGGATGCAAAAATATTCAAACTTGATCAATTGCCATTCAAACTGGAAATAATTTCTTTTGATAAAATCACCCCAGCTTTACTACATCATCATCAGAGTGCGCTGGTATTGGCAGCCCCGGAATACAGACAGAACCATATCAGTAAAGTGTGTAAAATAGCGGGAGTACCGTGTATTTACGTTTCCGAATACAGTCTGAAAACTCGCAAACAGATCGTGAATGTGAGTACGCGCAATCCCCTGATCCGCTTGCGGAGAATGATCTGGACTTACAGTCAGGAAAATAAGCAGCGCAAGGCGATCGCAATGGCAGAGGGATTGCAGTGCAACGGCACCCCTACCTACCAAGAATACAAGCATCTCAATCGCAACGCACAGTTGTTCTTGGACACGCGGATTAGAGAAGATATGTTAGCAACAGAAGCTGACATTGAACGGCGCACTGAAAACCGCTCTCAAGATATGCCTCTGCGGCTAGTATTCTCAGGTCGCCTAATTAAGATGAAAGGGGCCGATCATTTACTTGAGGTAGCTAAAGAACTCAAACAACTGAAGGTGAAATTTGAAATGTTCATCAGTGGTATTGGTGAATTAGAAGAGATGATGCACCAGCAAATAGCTGCCAATCAACTTAATGATTGTGTGAAAATGCTCGGAGTGCCTGACTTTCAAACAGATTTTTTCCCCTTTGTGAAAAACAATATTGATTTGTTTGTTTGCTGTCACCGGCAGGGCGATCCTTCTTGTACTTACATAGAAACTATGGCTGGTGGCGTGCCGATTGTAGGGTATGATAACGAAGCATTTCAGGGAATTGCAGAAATGTCGGAGACAGGATGGCTTGTGCCAATGAATCAGCCTAAACAGATGGCGAAGAAAATTGCAGAACTCAGCCACAACCGGGAAGAAATTAAATCGATGTCGTTCAAATCGCTGCAGTTTGCTCAACAGCATACATTTGAGAAGACTTTTCAAGCTCGCATGAAACATATGCAGGCTATTGCCTACTCAACGCGGCCTAATCCAGTCACCGAAAGTCAAATAGGTGATGCTCCCGATATGGTTTTGGCGTACAGTCAAGTGCCTTAAGAATCATTCTGACTATGATTGAGATAGGTTTCATTAAGTTAGCCACGGAAATCTGAGGTCTTGTAAAAGCAATGGTTGAGGTGAGCGATCGTCATTAGATTTAGATGTTTTTTTCCAACTTAAGAGCATCCAACTCTACTGGCGATCGCACTTTTTCCATAGGTTCTCAATTATCCTTTAACGGGCTACATTTTCTTGGCAACTACCACAACCCACAGCACCTCTAAACCATCGAGCGACTAACTCATTTTCCTTACCATCGGAACTGGCAAAACTAACAGGGGTTTTAGTTTAAATCTTGTTAAATCAACTGCTTCATTATTTAGGTAGATGCACAAATGCTTTTAGGAGTATCATACCCTAGAGGCATATTCATGTTTCTTACTTAATGTATACTTAAATTATTAACAAGAGAGAAACTTACTCACCGCCCGCTCGCGGAAGGTGTAGCTTTTTATCAAAAGTGACAAAGCCAGCTAAATGCGTTAACTTAAATTCGATGTTACCTGAAAACCACGCCTCAGTAATTGTATTCCCAAAACTTCATAAGTTTTAGGCATTCAACTCCTGTATTGAGGAGCACACAATTATCACTGGCACATAACGTATCGGAGTAATCCAAAATGAGTGGTTATTAGTACATCAAGTTCCTAAGTAAGGAAAATTAAAATGCAAAGTCAAACGTGCTTAAGCCCTACCGTCGTCTGCCCGATATCGGGACAGAGTATGAAACCGTGGCTATTCATACCCGGTGATTGGCGCAGACCTCGAAACCAAGAGTCATTTCAATTGTACTGGTGCGAAAAGTCACAACTTGGACGCATTCATCCTCTACCCGAACTCAACAAAATCGCCAGCTTCTACGAAATTGATGAGTATTATACTCATCATATAGACTTTACAAGCTTCATATCTGCCTCTTCTATTTCCTTCTTCGATAAATTGCGTACCCATCTAGCTTGGCGTTTCGATCGCGGAGTAGATGTCACAAGTAAATGGTGGAAGCAACAGTTCGGGACTGCTTCCTCCTCGATCTTAGAAATTGGTTGCGCCAATGGGCACCTGCTGCAAGAACTGCAAGCAGAGGGTCACAAAGTCTGGGGCGTAGAACCAGATCGACAAGCTTTAGTTTTGGCCCAGCAGCGAGGCCTTAATGTATTTTATGGTACTGCTGAATCTTTACCCCCGGAAGTCCAGTCTAGACAGTACGACATAATTGTGATGAACCACGTACTCGAACATACCAGAGATCCTTTACTTGCACTCCGCAATGCCATGCAGTTGCTCGTGGATGGCGGCAAGTTGGTGATGGAAGTACCAAATAACTCTTGTATTGGGCTGAAGTTATCAGGGATTGCATGGATGCACCTAGATGTACCAAGGCATTTGTATTTCTTCACACCGCAGAGCTTTCGCGCTATCTGTGAAAAAGTAGGATTTGAGATAATTGCTACCCAGTTTAATGGCTACTATCGCCAATTTGACAACCCTTGGATCAATGATGAAATAAAAATTTTCAGTGTGTTCGATTCAATGGCATCTCATCAGATAGTCAAGCCCAAGGAAAACAGTAAAGTCCAAGCTTGGAAGCTACTGCTGAAAACCATTTTTGCTGGTGATGAAAACAAGTACGATTCGATCCGGATTGTGGCACAAAAGCCATAGCAATATCGAGGTAATGGCAATAAACTTTTGGTTTGATTATCAAGTTTGGTTACACACTCACCATACTTTTGCGCTCCCCTGCGATTATCGCCCCTGCCAAGATTACAGTCAAACCAAATGCGACTATTGACCCAGCCATGCACCTGACTAGATCAAGACTGACGCACAAACTTTGTATGTAAGGTGTGCAGTCCCCAGCTTACCACATAGATAATGTAAAAATTGTTTTCTGCCGTAATATCGTTTCCGATGGCATCGGCATAATATATTCGGATCGTCTCAGTGGGAGCTTAAGAACTCGCTACCCAAATCGCGAGCTCTTAGGCTCCCACTATAATTCCGATGTCACGGGATTTAATAGAAGTTTTCTTGAATATACGATCGCAGTTGCACCTCAAAACGATTAGTTACGATGTGTTTGCTTTTTTACTTTTTACTTGTGAGCACCCATAATTCACAAGAAACTTTTAAATTTCAACCATATAATACTTCTTCTACAGGCGGCGTGGCGTCTGTGGGGTCGAACTGTTTGATTTTCAAAGCTTGTAGCAAAAACAGCCAGATATAAAGCGGATTCAAAAAAACATACCGCTGCCAAAGGCGCCGAGGTTCCTTAATCATCCGAAACAGCCATTCCAAACCTATTTTAGATAAAAAGTCAGGAGATTTAGCCAAATTACCCGCATGAAAATCGTAAGCAGCACCTACAGCAATCAACGGCATTGATAAGTCATCCCGGTATTCGTAAGCCCAGACTTCTTGTCGCGGACACCCTAAACCGACAAAAGTAATTGCTGCACCGCTGTTGCGAATTTGCTGTGCAATTTCTTCTTTCTCTTGGGGGGAAACCTGCCTAAATTTAGAAGGCTGAGTTCCAGCAATAATTAACTTGGGAAAACGCTGGCAGAGATTGCGAGATAAAGCTTCCAGTACAGAAGCTTGAGAGCCGTACAAATAGATAGGTAATCCTTCTTCTGCCGCACGTTCGCAGATTTGTAACATCGCATTCGGCCCGCAAACTCGATCGGGCAATTCCGTATGGTATAGCCAATTTAATGCCCACCTGACGGGCTGTCCGTCTGGCAATACTAAGTCAATGTGATTAATCCGATAACGATGAGTGCTGTCGAGAACCCCAGTCATTACCCCGTGAACCGCTAGGGCAGAAACTGACATTGGTTTTCCGGCGCTGGCTGCCGCAATAATTTTGCTAACCGCCGCTTCATAATTAACGGCATTTACTAATATGCCCAGTACATTCTTTTTCCCTTTATCAATCATGGAGCACCTCTTTAAGTCAACGCTCGCAGTTACACTCATAAATCTCCCCTAAGATTTGTTTAACTTTGTATTCTTCACTCGTTTACCGAAATTCCCAGCACATTCTTTTTGCCCCACTCAATCATTGGAATCCTCTTTCAGCCAACGCTCGCGGTTACATTCATAAATCTCCTGTAGGATTTGTTTAACGTTATATTTCATTTTCCAGTTGGGATAGTGACTGGAAAATTTTGAATTGTCGCTAATCCACCAAATGTGATCGCCAATGCGATTCCCTTCAGCATAAGTCCAATTAAATTTGCGTTCCGCAATTGCCTCGCACATCTGGATCGCTTCTAACATCGAACAATTGCTGTACCTGCCTCCTCCTGTATTATAAACTTGGGCGCTTCGGGGAGCTTTATAAAATTCATAAAATGCCGAAATTAAATCTGCGCTATGAATGTTATCGCGAACTTGCTTGCCTTTGTAGCCAAACACGGTGTAAGGAGTTCCCGTGACAGCACACTTCATCAAGTAGGCTAGGAAGCCGTGCAATTGAGCTCCTGAGTGATTTGGACCTGTCAAACAGCCGCCGCGAAAACAAGCGGTGTTCATATTAAAATATCGACCGTATTCTTGAACTAAAATGTCAGCAGCTACCTTAGAAGCACCAAACAAACTGTGCAGGCACTGATCGATTGACATATCTTCCCGAATGCCACCTTCGTAAGTATGCCCGGGTTCAATTTCCCACCTGTGTTCTAATTCAATTAAAGGCAAACTGTTAGGCGTATCGCCGTATACTTTATTGGTAGAAGTGAAAATGAAAACTGCTTTAGGACAGTAAAGACGAGTTACTTCCAGAAGATTGAGAGTGCCGTTGGCATTGACGGTAAAGTCTATTTTCGGAGCACGGGAAGCCCAATCATGGCTGGGCTGGGCTGCTGTGTGAATTACTAATTCGATCGACTCGCCGTACCGCTGAAAGATATTGGTAATCGCTTCATAGTCGCGAATGTCCACATCTAAGTGATAATACTTGGTACCCAAAGACTTTTCGAGCAGTTGGCGGTTCCAGTTTGTGGAACCATCAGCACCAAAAAAGAACTGGCGCATATTATTGTCGATCCCAACTATATCTAAGCCTTGTTTGGCAAAGAACTGACACGCCTCAGAGCCAATTAAACCCGCCGAGCCAGTAATGATTGCAACGCCCACGTTTCACCGCCTGAAAAAATATAGTTTTCTTTGTTTTGCCCGATCAAACAAATCAGAAGTTATCCTGATTTTCCATCGAATACATCTTCGCACAATTGGGCAAAGAATAGACCTTTAACATCCCAATCATAGATTTCCCTGACGCGCGTTTGACCCGATCGACCCAAGCGATCTCGCAATTCACGATCTTGGGCTAAACACACTATAGCTTCTGCTAGACCTTGCACAGTGCGATCGGGGTCCGTAGCCGCCACTTTAATCCCCGTTTGCTCCGTCACTTGAGTAGCCGGTCCCCCCAAATCCAAACAAATCGTGGGACGACCAACCCCCATCATTTCCGTGCACACAAAACCACCAGAGTCATGCAAACTCGGATGGAGGAGAACGTGAGACTCCCCCATTTTAGAAAGAGTTTCAGTGCGAGATAAAGTTCCCCAAAAAAATACTTTATTTGCCAGTCCCAATTCTGTTGCCAAAGCTTCCAAACGCTTCCTTTCAGGGCCGTCTCCGACAATCCAGTATTCGGATTGTTCCAGCTTCGCCTCCGCAAATGCACGGAGTCCTAAGTGCACCCCTTTCCAATGTAAGAGACGACCAACACTGATGAATCTAATTGGTTGCTCCGGCGGGGTAGGAAATTGCTTTAGTTCTTGAATTTCCTGCTGCGATAAACCGACTTGCGAGAAAATCTTCACGTTTTTTGCTTTGAGAAATCGCAGTCTGGCAGCAGTTTCTTCCGTAGTTGCCAGCGCAACGGCACTGCGGCGCGCCGTCAGCCCCACAAACGGATCGCGTTCTCCTACGCTTTGAGCCAATGCCCGCAGCGTTTCGTAAATTTTTCCCCGGCGGCTAAAATCTTGCCAAAAAGCCTTTGGTGCTGCTTCTGCGCCCCCCACAGGCCCCCAAATAAAAGGATGCGGCAACAGCGCCAAGAAACTTGGAGACCAATGTTTGACATAAGTTACGTGATGTACTATGTCAAAACCGATTTCGCGATCGAGCTTCCGAGCGATAAAATAAGCCCAGATTTGCCACAGATAGTAGTGAAGTTGCAGCAATCCTTGTTTCCCCTTCCAATCTTCGCTCCACCCAAACGGATCAAAATAAACAAAGTGCAGGTTGGGCACTGGGTTCCGCTCTAGTTCTGCTTCAATGTACGATCGACAAAACGTGCGAGTAAATACCCAGCTTTCGTGATGTTTAGCAGATTGGATAACAGTATTCCATCCTACTCCCTCTTCGGAACCCAGATTCGGTTCGCAAGCAAACGCAGATAATAAAACTTTCATGGCTAAGTGGTAATTGCTAAGTGGTAATTGCTAATTTTTCCCTCTACCCTCTTCCATCCCTCCGTTAAATCATTTAAAAAATCCGTTGCCGAACTTGCTTCACCTATTCTCCATCAAAAAAGATGTAACTTCGACGTAAGCTTTAGCTGCTGTTTCGGGAGTTTTTTGAGAAATTATCTGTCGTGACTGCTCTCCCATCGACTCAATCAAATCAGGATTATCTAGAAAAATTTGCATTTTATCCGCTAACTCTTTAGCACTGCTAGGATCGAAAATATAACCGTTCTCACCTGATATAATTAGCTCACAGGAAGCTGCACCATTTGAACACAAGACTGGTTTCCCGAACACCATCGCTTCGGGTACAACCATTCCCCAGACATCCTCAAAAGTAGGGAAAACAAAAATATCAGCTTGCTGAAAATAAGCACCTAAATTTCCATATTCTACCCATCCCGCCCACGTTACTTGCTCTTCAAAATCGCACTCTTTAATAAATGCTTCCAGTTCTTCGCGCTGATCTCCCTTCCCAATAATCAACAGCGAATAATCAACATAACCTTGATTTTTAAGAATAGCGCAAGCTTCTAAGAGCGTTTTAATTCCCTTTCTTGATGTGATCCGCCCTACATACAGAAAAATCGGGCGCTTTAACGGCAAGTTGGGCGGCTGAGTTTGATCTAATAGTTTAATCAAAGCTCCCGCATCAGGTACTAGATAGGTTCTGGTAAAAATTTTATCCTCCGGTACGTTGAGAACTTCTATCAGATATTTTTTACCCGCATTGCTATTGGCAACAAAAGCATCGGCAAACCGCACAAGGATGCGGCGCACAAATGTCCTAAAACTGGAATCTCGAAAGTCTGTATTGGGGGAACTACCATCGTAAATAATGGCAATTTTCCACCTCAGTAGCGGTTTTAAAAACGCAACAATTACAGTCCACAAAGAGAAAGCTTGGGGAAAGACCACATGAGGTCTAAATTTTAGCAAATAGCCGATAATACTAGGCGATACTACAATGAATCCGCGATCGTATCCTGTTTCTATCTTTTCCGTCTCGACAAATTTAGTTTCCCCTACCAACTGAATTGCCGATGCTCCCGGCAGTGTAGGATCGAACCCAGACCAAACACGACCAGTATAAAATACAGTATTCTTAAAAATTTTTGTAAATTCCCTCAAAACAGGCGGCCAGTAAGCTCCCAGTTCCACTTCCGGGACAAG
The DNA here is from genome assembly GCF_036701555.1 of Microcoleus sp. Pol10D4. NCBI lineage: Bacteria > Bacillati > Cyanobacteriota > Cyanophyceae > Oscillatoriales > Microcoleaceae > Microcoleus > Microcoleus sp. Pol10D4. Next base: position 19,401 of record NZ_JAUBRA010000037.1, on the reverse strand, counting down.
CCAAGCAATGCGGAGTTCATTTCTATCAACCATCCTATTCACCTTGAGTTTTGTTTTTAGTCAATCCCAGTTTGCTCAACACTGAAAGCCAAACTAACCTGCGATAAGGTAGCAGCCAATAAATTGGCCACAACCAGCCACCATGCCGCTGAGTAAATACTTTCCACTCTTGAGCCGGTTGCAAGGTAGTATCTTTGAATGATAAACCTTTCGGTTTGCTCATTTTATCCAATCCTTCACTTAAATTATCAGCAGCCGTTTTGGTCACCTGGGGGTTGAGAGAACAAGTTCCTAAATAGCCAGGAGCAATCCAAACTGTACATCCTTTCTGTCTGGCTCGTAAACCATAATCCCAATCGCCAATATAATGGACAAAAGCTGGATCGAGGTTGCCGATATTTTGCACAACGCTGCGGGGAATTAATACGCAGTTGCCGTGCATAGTATCGCACATCTGAGGCTCTTTTGTTGGTTCGAGGATAGCATATCGGAATGGGTGCAAAGGGTTATTTCGTACCATACCGCCATATGTTGTTTGACCCGTTTCAGGGTCGCAGGTAGAACCGCCAATGATGGCTTTTGTTTCTCCTTTTTCTGATAACTTTTGAGTGGTTTCTAGCAAGACACTTACGGTTTCTGGATAAATAAGAGTGTCATCATTTAACCAGAGGTAGTAGTCGGGATTATCTTTCATTGCTTCGGTGAAAGCCCCACGCATTCCCCCGTTCCAAAATAAGTTCCCATCGCCGGAAAAAATATTGACTTGAGGATAGATTTGACGAACTGCCTCGCTGGTGCCATCGGTACTGGCGTCATCGACTAAATAGGCTAAAATATCAACATCGGCTGGAAGTGCCTGCTTAAAAAGAGCCTCTAAGCAAGCTAATGTTTTCTCTTTACGGTTGAAGCAAGTTAAAAGGGCCGCGATTTTAGTACGGTTCATTATTCGCAATTTGGTGGCTTTTAGCGATAGCTAAGTAAAATTTACTACGTAAAATCTGATGTTTACTTTGGAATGGACACAAGATCGTTAAAAACAGACAAATAGCGATTTGCTTGTATGTCTAAAGTAAATTCTTGTTCCACTTTCTGGCGGGCGCGAATACAAAGTTTTTGATGCCGATTGGGATCTTCTAAAACCCAAGCAATTCCTCGCGCTAAGTCTTCTGTTTCATAAGGTTTAGCTAAATAGCCATTTGAGCAGTGTTCGATCATATCGGGCAGTCCCCCAATATTAAATGCGGCGCTGGGGATGCCACAAGCAAGGGCTTCCATGACTGTATTTGGCAAGTTATCTATCACGGAAGGGGCGACAAAAATATCTGCTGCTGCATAAACCGTTGCTAGGGAAATATCATCTGCGAGTCTCCCCAAATAGTTAGTTTTAAAACCAAGTTCAATGGGATTTTCTGGTTCAGAAGAGCCAAAAACCAGCAACTCTATCCGATCTTTCCAGCCTGATTTACTGAGGCTTTGTAAAGCTGGTACGAGCAAGTTAAATCCTTTCCAGCGATCGCCTGTTCCACTTGCACCTCCAAAGAGTACAATTTGTTTATCTTGAGGCAAATTCAAGATTTCTCGCGCCCACTGACGATTTATGGGTTTGTACTTTTGAGTATTGATGCCATTAGGAATTATTTCAACTCGAAAATTTTTGAATAAAGAACTAGAATGAGCGCATTTCGCTAACCAAACACTAGGGCTAACCAAAGTTAGGTTAAGCTTATCCCAAGCTTTAGCTTTCCTCTGCCACACCCACCGCGACAGATCCGAATCTTTATTACTGTGGAGTTGCGGACAACTACCACAAGATTGAGTATAGCGATCGCAATCTTCACTATAATGACAGCCACCTGTAAAAGGCCACATATCATGCAGCGTCCAAACTAAGGGCTGCTTAAACTTGGGAATACTTTCAACTTGTAAATAACCCCCACAAACCCAGTGTAAATTAATAATATCAGGAGCGAGTATATCCAGTTGATTCGATAGAGCATCTGGCAGCACTTCTGTAGAAAATATAACTGGGTTTCTCTTAGGGTAGAGCCGCAATGGTGCGTTAGATAAAGTTGAAATAATCTTATCAAACTTATTTGCAATACTATGTGGTGACGAAATTACATTGCGATCGCCACTACTCTTATTTTTTACCAGCATTTGCGAAGACACACCAATCCCCTGGAAACCTTGGTGCAGTCGATAAGCGGCGCGGGCAGCCCCCCCTTCACTATCAGAACTATTGAGAAGTACAACCTTCATTTCCCATGCCTCTCCTCTAAATTTCTAGCTGACTTTGCCTGATTTTTTCAAAATTTTATTAACCTTTTTTTGCACCTTTCTTAGCAAGGGGGGATCGTAATCAAATAAAGTTTTTTTTGTAAAATTATCTGCTTGCGTATCCCTCATTGCAAAAGGCGGGTGTTTCATCGGAAATGTTATAGCTTCTACAGGCATATTACTGTAAGGACTGTTGACATCCTCCGTATTAGTTCCCCCTACACCATGTCCGATATTAGAAACTAAATTGACATTGGCAAGAATATTCGTACCCTTTTGAATAAAACTAGCAAAAGTCCACTGACAAGCCCAACTCTGTAATTTTCTTTCATAACAAAGCTGAAAAATATTTTTCCAAACTTTTGCAGTATGGGAGTCTCCCAGTACATCTATCAAAAAATTACCATCGCGAATTTCTGGCCACAGGTTCATATCTAAATCATACTGCTGCCAAGCTCGCCTCCAACTCGCCCAGCTCCAGCAGTGATTATAGCGAGAAAAGTAGTAACTATAATCAGTTCTTTTTCGCCCAAACTGAACATTTTGACCAGAGATTGACAGCATCCGCCGATCGTCTCGGTAACGATCCAGCAATTCTTCAGCAAAGCGGAAAAAAGTAGGATCAGGGAGACAGTCATCCTCAAGAAGAATTGCCTCTTCAACTTTATCAAACACCCAATTCATACCACTAGAAACCCGCAGGCGACAACCGAGATTTACGTCTGCGTAATTCTTCAAAACTTCGCAGTCCCAATCTACTTGGTCAATAATAGCTCTAGCGGCAGCACATTCTTGATCTTCTCCAGGCCTATCTGGACGTGCCCCGTCAGCAATTACTAGCAATTTGGGAGGTTTGGCCTGACGAATTGCCTCAAATACTCTAGCCGTTGTACCTGGGCGTTTGAAAATGATAAAAGCGACGGCTGTTTGGATTTGGTAATTGAACATTTCTGCAACTCTAATTTTTATAGTAGTGTTCAACATCTGAATTAACAATATCAGCAGTCATATCCGATTTAAAATTAAACCACTTGTGAAGCATCACAGCCGCTATGTATGCCAGTGTATCATTGCTCGTCTGATAGGGCAAAAATCTATAGCGAAAACTAGCCATTCTCGGGTCACGTTCTTGGTATAAAATATCTTGGGCAAAGTTACCCCAACGCTCATCTATCAAATCAATTGTCATACCAGCATGAGCCGAAGGTAGCAACATATTAGAGCCGTGAAGACCAATTACTAAGCGGCTTTGTGAATAAACACGGCATATTTCCCTTTCAACTTTTTCATTAAAACTATCCACTCTGTAATCTTCAATCCATTCTGGAAACTTAGTTTTTGTCCCCAAACCAGCGACGGCAAATTTTGCTTCTGGTACTTGCAACCTGATTTTCTCAAATAAGTGCTGAATTTTTAAATTTTGCAATGGCAATGCCCTTTCTCGTTGATTTAGCTTTTTCAGAACTCGGAACAGCCCACTGTTAACTAATAAACGATCTTCCCGCCAAATAAAAGTAATTCTTGTTTCTGGTTCATCAAATTTGTGTTTGGGAACTCTAGTAAACCGCGTGATGTCAAACTGACTAGGGTGAGAATGGGCTTCGCTGACATAAATTTCCTCAAAGCGTTTAGTTTCTTCATCCACAAACTCGGCGAAGCTGGGATAGTAAGTTTGACCATTTTTTAAAGAAATAGGTACTGTCCAGACTTCTGCAACTTCATCAGGAACCATCCACCTTAGAAACTTAGGAACTATCACAACTAACCCGTAGTCAGAGTTGCATTCTAAGTGCCTTTGTGCATTTAGCAACTTCAGCAGGGAATGACCATAAAGATGATCGATACAGTTTAAGATAATTACCCGCTTGCAGGGTTTAAAAATCTCTTTTACAATCTCAAGTTTTTCTGGTTGAGGATTTTGGAGTGAATTGAGTAATGGTTTGCCTAGCCATTCTTTTATGTTAGCAATTTTTGCAAAAACTTCACCTTTGGCTGTATCAACTTGGACGGAGTTTCTGACTCCATGACCTACTCTCAACTCGTCGATTATTTCGCTACCACATCCCACGCACTTACAATCCAGAACAATATGTATCCCTTGCCACAAAATTTTTTGGGCCTTGAGTTCCGTGTCGCAATAGGGGCAATTCGATCGCTGTTCGATTTTAGGTTTAATTTGAATCACTTTACTACTCCTCTGATTCTACAAGCTGCCTTGTATAAGTTAAGCGAGCGCCAGATGAAATTTGCGAATGGGCGCAATTCCTTAATCAAGAAGTTGACTAATATAATTACGTAAAAATAAGTTATCAGAGTAGCTGTGGTTGCTCCAAAAGCTCCATACTTAGGAATCAGCAAAAAGTTCAACCCTACATTTAAAGTAGATCCGACTACAGTCAAATAAAGACCGTAGCGCAACTGACCTTCTATGTTTAAATATGTACTCCGTGCTACTCCAAAGTTACTGCCAAATTGCGCCCAAACATAGATTCCAAGCACCGCTGCTGACTGTGCATATTTGTCACCGTAAAGTAGATGCACTATCCAGGGAGAAAGTAATGATATCGGTATGGCAACTCCCAACCATAAAAATATCATAATATCAGAATAAATTTGAAATTTATTTAGATATTCCTCATAATTGGTCTTTCTCAAATTCGCTAATTTGGGAAAAATAGAGCTGGATATGATCATCGGCAAAAAATCGCAGATTTCAGAAATTTTTACAGCTGCAGCATAATAGCCCAGTTGAGCATTTTGATTCATCGCACCGAGCATTATCTGATCGGTTTTTGAGTACACATAAACTGCAAATCCCGACAAAATTATCGGCCAACTCTCCGATAGCAGCTCCTTACACTTTTCCCAACTGAAGTGCCAATCCTTAATTTTATTCCCCGTAAGCTTATAAAAATATACATAAGCGATTCCTACCAATGCGACCTCTGTCAATCTAACCCAGGCGAATGCAAGCAGGGGGGCTTTAATTGTTACTAACCCAATTCTGACAGCAGCAACTAAAAAACATACCGAATTTTTAGCCAACACTGTATATTTTGACTGGATTTGGGACTGGAACCAAAAATTGATAGCCTCAAAAGCATTAAAGATAGTTCCTGCAGCGATGATACCTACCAGCCACCGAGTCAGAGTGTCGTTGGGCTTGACTAGCGCAATCACGGTGACAGTTAACAACAAAGTGATGCAGCCACCAGTAAATTGCAGTCCGAAGGCAGTTCCCAGGGTCTCATTTTTGCATTCTGGGTCGCGAGCGATGTTCCTCACTACCAGAGTACCCAACCCCATCGTTGCCACCGAACTAAACAGCGACACAAAAGCGATCGCGTAGTTGAGCAATCCAAATTGTGTCGGACCAAGATAGCGAGCCACCCAAAGGCCTACAAACAGACCTAGACCCATCTGCAAGATTTGGTCAGTGAACAGCCAAGCTATGTTGCTTAGTACCTGGCGCAGACCCGGACCAAGCTTTTGACCTATACCAGCCAACTTGTCTAACATCGGAAACTTTAAATTATTACCAAATAAAAATGCACTTTTTGAACTTTTTGCAATCTAGCCAGAGTAGTAATGCTTTATAGTCTATCATAAGACTAGCACTTATGCAGGATTTACACCAATCACCCTAACTACAACTTTTCCCACTATGTATTCTAAAATTTCAAATACCATACGATTCGTTTAACCTAAATGAGTAATATTACTCATTTAGGTTAGTTTAGCTTATTTGCAATAACTGATGAGATTTGTAGGTGGGGTTTAACCCAACTCCTATCACTACAAATGCAAAGGTGAAAGCATAATCTCTAGTTTACTGGGTATGATCCACTATGCTAAAGCAGGATTAAAAGGCAGAACTGAACTACTCAGAGCCAAACTTGGTAAATGTTGAGCAAGCAGTCTAGACGTAGGGAAACCAAAAAGGATGATAAGTTGGAGTTTAATATATGAAAACACCTGTGGCTTTTTTTGGATTTAATCGCCCTCATACAACAGAGAGGGTATTTGCAGCGATTCGGGAAGTTAAACCGCCTAAACTTCTACTCGTGGTTGATGGACCACGCTCTGACAAGCCAGAGGAATCTGAAAAATGTGCTGAGGTAAGGGCCATAATTGAAAAAGTGGACTGGGATTGTCAAGTTTATAAAAATTATGCTGAGGCTAATATGGGCTGTAAGCACAGGGTAGCTAGTGGGTTAGATTGGGTATTTAATACAGTAGAAGAAGCAATTATTGTCGAAGATGATTGCTTGCCAAATCCATCTTTTTTTCAATTTTGTGAAGAAATGCTGGATTTATATAGACATGAACCTAGGGTAATGATGATTAGTGGGACTAATTATTTGGAGGAATGGAAATCCGATCGGCAAAATTATCATTTTTCTTATTATGGAGGTATTTGGGGCTGGGCTTCTTGGCAGAGGGCCTGGCAATTTTATGATATTAATATGCAGGCTTGGATCAATCCTGACGTGAAAGCAAAAATTAAAGCTATACTGGCTGATGAGGCTCAGTATAAAATTAGAGCGCGGGATTTAGAAAATACTTTTCAGGGTAAGGTAGATACGTGGGATTTTCAATGGAGTTTTGCTCGCTTGGCTCAAGGGGGCTTGTCGATTGTGCCTTGTGTCAATTTGGTGGCTAATTTAGGTTTTGGGTTAGCGGCTACTCATACTGGAACTATCAATAAGGAAATAGCAGAAATGAAACAATTAGATTTAAGGTTTCCTCTTGAAATCAATGATAATCTGATGGTTGATCGAGAGTACGATCGATTAATGTTTGAAAAACTCTTTATCAACCATGAGAGTTTGATTAATAAGGTGAGCAGACACTTAAAAAAAATCCCCAATAAACTCGGGTTAAAATAATTTTTGCCAATACTAATGAAATGATACGAAATGTCACTGTCAACTTACTCAACTTAATGAAAAATAGGCTATGAAAACTATCTCAGTCTTGGATACCTCAATCTGTAGCTCTAATTTAGGAGACCAGATCATTATGGATGCAGTGAATAGCATTTTATATGAGATGTTTCCCGATCGACTATTTATTAATTTTCCTACCCATGATGTCATATCGAGCGATTCTTACCGCTTAATGAGTAAAAGCAGTTTAATTTTTGTCGGTGGAACTAATTTATTGTCCTCTAACATGAACTCCTATAATCAATGGAAGGTCAGTTTAATGGACTCTCTATTTATTACAGATATTACGCTAATGGGTGTGGGATGGTGGCAATACCAAAATCAGCCTAATTTATATACCAAAATTTTGTATAAACGGCTATTAAGTCAAAAATATCTGCACTCAGTGAGAGACAGTTACACAAAAAAACAGCTAAAATTGATCGGGATTAATAATGTAATTAATACTGCTTGTCCTACTATGTGGAAATTAACAGAGGAACATTGTGTCCAAATTCCTCAAGGTAAAGCAGAGTCAGTATTAGTTACTTTTACTGAGTATAATCAAAATCCTAGTTTTGATAAGCAGTTAGTGGAATTACTGAAACAGGAATATAAGTTAATTTATTACTGGACGCAACAGCCCAAAGATTATCAGTACATGAAAGATCTATGTGGCGAGCGAGCGATTTATCTTAATCCTAGCTTATCAGCTTTAGATATGGCTTTATCTCAGTATCCGGTTGATTATGTAGGGACACGATTACACGCTGGGATTAGAGCTTTACAATATAAAAGGAGAACTTTAATTCTGTCAGTTGATAATCGGGCTACAGAAATTTCTAAAGATACTAATTTGCCAGTCGTACAAAGAGATGATTTAAACAGTGTGGCTAATTGGATTAATGCTAAAGAAGAAACTTTAGTAAAAATCCCTTTAACAGCCATTAATGAGTGGAAAAAGCAATTTTTAGCGACTGTCAATAATGATTAGCTAACCTCTTACGCATTTAAACTGTATATTCTAGCAAGCGAGGACGCTTACAGTGCAAAGATTTCACGGTTACCCAATAACCTATTTAGATGCTTTCATAATTAATTACAGCACTTTGCGTGACTAAGAGGTACAGTAACAGCAGTGAGCAAAATAATTTTCGATTTGCTTACTTGAACATAATTTCACTCCCAATTCCAAGAGTTTTTCCACAATCTGTACACTTCGAGGTACAAATCTCCTGAGCCATGCCTTTAATTCCCACCATAAATGTTCGATGGGGTTAAACTCAGGTGAGTTGGCGTGATAAATAGGGCTTGCTGGATAAGTGCATAAAGGTTACACGGCGCGGTTATACGATCGCGGTATCGAGAGTAAAGTCGCCGTGATAAACAGGTAAAATAGGTCAAAACCCGTGCATCACCACCTGCGATCGTGTACAGAAAAGCTGAGCTTGCCCCAAACCCCTCATCCTCCTTTGAAGGGGTTGTTAATGCCAACTACAAGGGCGATCGTATCTAGGGCAACAGGCACCGCTGCCACACCCTGACCTTGTTCTTGAGCCGTCAAAGGTTGCGATACCGCAGCAATATCTGCTGTTCCTGCGACCAAATCTTGAATTCCCTTTGCAGAACCGTTAGCTTTGGAATCAACTCTAGTGCCAGGAAACTTGGCTTGAAAGCCATTCTTAAGGTTGAGGTTGATTGTCACCATACTGGTAGAACCTTGAATCCTGACAGTCGTACCCGCAGGAACAGAAGCTGGAAGCGCAAAGGAACTAGCTGCCACAGGCGAAGCACGGCCGACTACTGGCGCGACGGGAAGTGGGACGACATCGCCTGCGGGTGTGGGAGTGGGGGGATTGTTACTAACATCTTGCGACGCTGGTTTGTTGAGAAAAAAGAACCAGCCACCACCGGCTAGGAAGAGAAATAACAGGATAAAAACTATGGGGGGAGGCCCGCTCTTAGCCATAAAATTGTTCTTAGCTGGGAAGTTCTTTGTTGTTGGAGTCGTCTAACATTTCCAGCCTGCGATTAACTTCATCGTCTAAGGTCATATTTTCTAATTCTGCCTGAAGTCTTTCTTGGGGATTCTCAGATATTTCTGCTAAAGCTTGCTGTTTGAGGTTGCGGCCGTGGACGGCGTTTTTGGCTTGCTCAAATTGCGATCGAGCTGAATCGATACTGAGGTCGTTGTTGACTTTGGATATGGCTCCGAGGGCTTCGTTAATCTCGGCCATATCTTTCATATTTTGCATATCAGTTTTGTAGGCTTCCAGCTTCATCCGCTCTCGATTTAGCTTGTCCTTGGAAGCGTTGACGTATTGTTCGGCTTGTTTTACTTGGGATTCTAATTGCGGCAGGATTTGTTCTGTCTGAATTACCTTCGCCATTGCCAAGCGGGCTGCTTCTTCGTTGCCGTTGCGCTTGGCTGTGATGGCTTGGCGCTCTACGGTTTGCATTTCCCTAACTTTTTCTTCATATTTAGTTTTGGCGCGCTGGTAGGCTGCCACTTGGGTGGAGACTGCTGCTGCTAGCTTTTGCACTGATTCTTGCATAGATCGCAGCGACTCTTCGGCTACCGCCACCGACACCTGCCCGCCGGATTCCACGGGCAGTCCCCACATCCAATTCCAGGCACCTACTATGGTTCTGCCTGCCTTGTCGCCCATCAACCAGTAAAGGACTTTTTTCATATAAGTACCAGATAAGCTTGGTTTTTATGCCTAGTTTACATCACGATTTCTTGATCGCCCCGTCAATCGATTTTAGATTTTAGATTTTAGATTTTAGATTTTAGAATTGAAGCATTGACCCCACGGATCAATTCGGGATCTCGTTTATCGGATACAGGTTTTTTATTTCTGGGTCCTGAGTCTCCGAAGGAATGAATCCGGGGGCTTGTATGCTGGATGCTTTCGGTCAGGTCGATCGATATCTAGATTTTTGATTAATATTTTCTAAATGTCTGGATCGTATATGGCCAAGTTGCACAACAGGCAATATTCGGATTTGCCTGTTGTGCTATTTGTTTTTCGGCAATCTTCAGGCCCATTAAGTCTAAATTTTATAACCTGCCGTTGAATAACAGGTTAAAAACAGATTAAGCGGGCAAATCTGCAAAACTGCTCACATTTACCAGCGCTAAATCGGGACAAGTCCGTTTGATCAAACCTGTGAGAACTTTGCCGGGACCAATTTCCACTACGCGATCAATTCCTTGTTGCGGCAATTGCAGGGAAATTTCTCGCCACCGCACGCCTTTGGTCATCTGCTGAGTCAACCGCTGCTTTAAAGTGGCTGCGCTGGTAGTGGCTGAGGGTTCTGCGTTTGAGAGCACCAGCATTTTAGCATCGGAAAACCTTGCAGACTTTAATGCTAGTTGAAACTCTGCCGCCACCCCGGCCATCAGTGGAGAGTGAAACGCACCAGAAACATTCAATTTAACGGCCCGTTTGACTTTGATTTTGGCAAGTAAATCTTCTACTGCTGCGGGCGTTCCAGAAATCACGACTTGTGCTTCGCTGTTGTCGTTTGCCAGCACCACGTCTCGGCTGTATTGAATTTGCAATTCTAGTTCCTGCCTGTCGAACCCAATCAAAGCCACCATTTGACCGCCAGAGGCAGTTTCCATGAGTTCGGCGCGACGTTTGACTAAGCGCAATCCGGTTTCAAAATCAAAGACGCCTGCTGCGTAGAGGGCAACGTATTCTCCTAAACTGTGACCGGCAACTACCGCTGGTCGATCGCTTTTTTCTCGCACTAAGTCGGCCAAAATACTTTCTACTACGAACAAGCAAGGCTGAGTGTAGAGAGTCCGAGATAGTTTTGCTTCTTCTTTTTGGCAAACTTCCGGGACAGACCAGCCTAAAATTTCTTTAGCGATCTCAAATTTGGCTTTGGCTGTTGGCAAGTTTAATAAGTCTGCACCCATCCCGATCGCCTGGGAACCTTGTCCGGGAAATACCCATGCTGTTTTAGTCATTTTTCCGGTAATCTGCTAATTGGTGGTTGCTAATTGGTGATTGCAAAAATTCTTTCTTTCCCGCTTCTAAGTTCGCTCGCTGGTATCCGCTATCTTTCGGTTAACGAACTATCTACTCGCGACTCATAATTATAACATCTAACTGCGATTTTTACCAGGTTTATTTTTTTTGCTACTTGAATCTGATTAATAGCCGTAGCACACTTTTTCAAGCTTCAAGCCGGGGAAAGTCGATCGAAGAATAGAGGATTTTCCGTTTGAGCACGCGCTTGTCAATAAGTGTTGTCCGGGTGGTGCACCGCTGCGAACCTTGCCCAATGTATGGCGTGTTAAAGGATTTGTATTTTACTCGATCGAACTCCCGACAATAACCGGAGCAAGTTTACAGCCGGCCGCCAAATATTACCTTCCCCATTGAAAAATCGCCGCCCCCCAAGTCAAACCTGCACCGAAACCAGCAGCAGCAATAGTATCGCCCGCTTTAACTTTACCCAGGCGCACGGCTTCGTCTAAGGCAAGGGGAATTGAAGCCGCTGAGGTATTGCCGTAATTTGCTAAATTGCTGATTACTTTTTCGGGGGGAATCTTTAGCCTTTGGGCAACTGCATCGAGAATCCGCTGATTAGCTTGGTGCAACAGCAGCCAGTCAATTTCGGCGACGCTGATATTTGCCCGAAACATAGCTTTTTCTATGACTTCCGGCACTTTTTTTACGGCAAAGCGATAGATTTCTTGACCGTTCATTGTGATGGGATGAAATCCGCCAACTCCGACGCTGACGCCCTCAATTAATTCTTTTGACTCGGCTTTGTAAGCCAAATTTAGAGACGAATTTTGTGTGCCGTCGCTGCGAATTTCAAATCCCAAAAAGGAATCGACTTCTGAAGCTTGCAATACCACCGCACCTGCACCGTCTCCAAATAGAATGCAAGTACCCCGATCCGACCAATTCACCCAGCGAGACAAAATATCTGCTCCGATCAGCAAAACATTTTGATAAACCCCTGTCCGAATGAACTGCGAGGCTGTAACTAAACCAAAAACAAAGCCCGAACAAGCTGCTGTCAAATCAAAAGCCACAGCTTTTGTGGCGCCCAACTGATACTGAATTTTACTGGCAGTGCCAAACAAATCGTCGGGACTTGAAGTCGCCAAAATAATCAAATCAATGTCAGTCGGCGAAATTCCTGCCATCGCGATCGCCCTTCGCGATGCTTCCGACGCTAAATCGCACAAAGAAGTGCGATCGTCCGCCAGCCTGCGGGAGCGAATGCCCGTTCGCGCCCCAATCCACTCGTCAGAAGTTTCTACTATCTGACTCAAACCGTTATTATCCAGCGAAACCTGTGGTGTACAAGAACCGCTACCCGTGACGGCAATTCCGAACCCTGATTGCTGCAACATTCCTCTCCATTTACTCGCTGTTCGATCGAGAAATTAAAAATTAAAAACTACCAATTAAAATTATTTTTTAAACTTCTGAAATTACTTTGTTTTAAGCAAAACAGTTGGTTTAAGCTGACATTTTTAATTTTACATTTTTAATTTTTAATTCCTACTTACTGCCTCTAATTCACAGCTTCTTGTTCCAGAGCGCTTTGGTTATTGGACGATCGAATTCGCTCCAGCACTTGGTTGTCAATAGCCTCCTTCGCCAAACGAATGGCATTAAAAATCGAGCCAGCTTGAGACGAACCGTGGCTGATAATGCAAACTCCAGCAACGCCCAATAGCAAACCGCCGCCGTGTTCAACGTGGTCTACCCGCTGCTTAAATCCTTGCAAGCTTTTTTGCAGCATAGGGTCGTTAATTTGATGTTGGAGTCCTTTGACCAACTCTTCCTTAAGCACTTGCACCACGACTTCGCCCACCGCTTCGGCAAACTTCAACAACACGTTGCCGACAAACCCGTCGCAGACAATCACGTCGAATTTCCCCGACAGCACGTCGCGGCCTTCGGCATTGCCCACAAAAGGAATGTTCGGATTGTCCACCAATAACTGGTGAGTCCGCACTGCCGCGTCGTTGCCTTTAGAAGGTTCTTCGCCAATGTTGAGCAGGCCGATTTTAGGTTCGGCGACGCCCAGCACGCACTGGCTGTAAATAGTTCCCATAAGAGCGAACTGCTCCAAAAATTTGGGGCGGCAGTCCACATTAGCGCCAACATCGAGAATAAGTACAGCGCTGCCCGGTACCATTGTCGGCAAAACCGCACCGATCGCAGGGCGATCGATTCCGGGGAGCCGGCCCAACCTGAGCAGGGCAGCAGCCATTGCCGCGCCGGAGTGACCGGCGGACACCACAGCATCAGCTTGCTGCTGCTTTACCAAGTTCATCGCTACGTTAATCGAAGCGTTGGGCTTGCGTTTGAGGGCACTCAAAGGTTCTTCGTGCATTTCCACCGCTCCTTCAGAAGGAACGATTTCTAGCTGACCTTTAGAGACGCGGCCGATCGCGTCTTGTTGCCGGAGCGAGTCTTCTATTTGCTGCGGGTCGCCCACCAGCAAAATCTCTACGCCTAATTCTTCTTGTGCCTTAAGCGCTCCAGCTACAACTTCGGCGGGGGCATGATCCCCACCCATAGCGTCTATTGCAATTCTTGCGCGTGTCGATCCCATTGACCAATGTTTGAGAAACACTAAAAATTCTACCAGGAAGTCAGGAGCGTGAATCCAGAAGTCTGAATAAAGAACTAAAATCCGCTCGCTAGGGCGATCGGACAATTCTCATTTCCGACTACTCTGATAGAACTTGTTTTGTCACTACTTTACTATTTTTGACTGCCAATTGAAAAAATCAATGGAATAGTTTACATGACCGCAAGCACTTTAGTCCGGGAACCCCGGATTCATCCGTGGAGCGAGAAAAAAGCTCCCCATCCTGATCACTTGCCCCCGGATTTATCAGTGGGAGCGCTTTCTTCAATCTGAAATCTAAAATCTAAAATCTAAAATCGATTGACTTTAGGAGTAAAAAATGCTGGATTTATTTAGCTCAGGGATGATGTCTCTGTGGCTGGACATGGCTGGGGTAGGCACTGCCGCCCCTAATGCTGCGTCAGTGCTGGCTTGGCGGGGAGGGATACCCGGGTTAGTGGTGGCCGAAGATTTGGCTTTTGGGCGAATAAATGCGGCCAATCCAGACTTGCCCGCAGAAGCGACGGTGCAGGAATATTTAAAAGACTTAAAAGACAAAAACCTGATTGATGGAAATCAGGGAATTTGGGTGCAAGCGGGAATGGTGCCACTGATAAGTCAGCAGGGGAAGACGCTGATGCCTGGGGCTTCGCTGACTAAGATTGCGACTTCTCTGGCGTCGCTGGAGACTTGGGGCGCGGATTATCAGTTTGAAACGCGCTTCCTAGCAACGGGGCCGATTAGCAATGGTGTATTGCAGGGAGATTTGGTGGTCAGCGGTGGGGGCGATCCGCTGTTTGTGTGGGAGGAGGCGATCGCCGTTGGCAATGCTCTCAATCAAATGGGTATCGAGCGCGTGGCGGGAAATTTGGTGGTGACAGGCAATTTTCGCATGAATTATGAGTTCGATCCTTTGGTCGCGGGGGAGATACTGCGGCAAGCTCTTGAGGGTAGCAATTGGCCTGCGGACGTGGTGGCAATGTATTCTAAGATGGCTCCAGGAACTAGAAAGCCCCAAGTAACGGTGGCTGGCAGCGTCATTGCTGAGAAATTTGTGACTTCGGGGCGTTTGCTGCTGAAGCGCCGATCGCTTCCTTTAGCCGAAATTCTCAAGCAGATGAACGTCCACAGCGACAATGAAATGGCTCAGATGCTGGCCGACGATTTGGGCGGGGCAAAAATAGTGCAGCAGCAAGCTACTTGGGCTGCGGGGGTGCCGGAGGACGAACTCCAATTAGTTAACGGTTCGGGATTGGGAGTGGAAAATCAGATGTCTCCGAGGGCAGCTTGTGGGATGATGCAGGCGATCGCCCGCAACCTTCAGACTACTGGGCTGACGATTGCTGACTTGTTTCCGGTGTCCGGGCGCGATCAAGGCACTGTGGCACATCGGCACATTCCGCGATCGGCTGTGGTGAAAACTGGTACTTTGGACACCGTGATTGCTTTGGCTGGAGCGATACCGACGCGCGATCGGGGTTTAGTTTGGTTTGCAATTATTAATCGCGGCACCGATTGGGACTCTTTGAGAGCGCAGCAAGATATATTTTTGCAAAAATTGGTGCAGCAGTGGGGAACTGCATCGATTTTGCCACTAGCAATTACACCGCACATTGACGGCGCCAGACCTGCCTTGGGGGCAGCAAATCGTAGCGATATTTTGGTTGGAGGTTAAGAAATACGGGTTGAGTTGGGGTTCGGGGAAAGAGCACTGACAAAATAGCTTAGAATTGGAACAAGACTATTGTGCAAGAAGATGATCAAACTGCGATTAAAGAGATACGGGAAAAAACGCGAGACAAGCTACCGGATTGTAGCGATGAACAGTTCTACCCGCCGCGACGGCCGTCCCCTAGAAGAGCTCGGCTATTACAACCCCAGAAATAATGAAACCAGGCTGGATGTTCCAGCGATTGTCAAGCGCCTACAAGAAGGCGCTCAGCCAACTGACACCGTGCGTGACATCCTGAGAAAAGCCCATGTATTTGAACAAGTCGGAGCCGGAGCCAACGTTGAATCCAGCACAACAACAGTCAGCTAGTCCCAACTACGCTGGACTGGTTAAGTTTTTAATTGGGCCTTTTTTAGAGACCCCAGGCTCTTTGCGGGTTGATTGCGAACTGCACCCGCGCCAATCGCGGGTCTGGGTTAGGCTCGCTTTTGAAGATCCCGACAAAGGCAGGGTTTACGGTAGGGGCGGACGCAATATTCAGGCAATTAGAACTACGCTCGAAGCGGTGGCGCAGACGGCGGGTCAGTCCCTCTACTTAGATATATACGATGGCGAAGCAGGCGATCGTGGATCGGGGCCGCCCAGGGGCGATCGCGATCGTCCGGATCGCGACCGCCCAGATCGTGGCTCGCGGGAGCCGCGAGGCGACTTCCGACCCCGGACGCCACCTCCGTCGCCGAGTCCCTTGGCTAGCAGAACTCCGAGAGAACAACCTCGCCGTACTAACACACCTACGTTTAGAACGAGCAGAAATACTCCCGGTTATTAACTGCAGAGCCAAAAAACAATTTTAGATTTTAGATTGCCTGTTGTAAACTTTGTATTACAAGCCCCGCTGGATTTGAGATTGCCGATTTTGCGATCGGAAACAAATGTAAAATTTTAAATTTCAAATGTCAGTGGCATCAGGTTAATCTAAAATCTAAAATTTCACATCTAAAATCTAAAATTGCCTGACTTAATAGAAGGGAGATTTGATTTGTGCCTCAAGCACCAAACTCATTTGGGAGCTAAATCTAAAAGACGCCTTAGATACTAGGTAAAACCTAGTAACGGGCGTCTTTTTGTTCGCAAATAGTGACTGGTTGAACGTGTAGTTGTTAACTTTTAATTGCTTATTTGGAGGAGCTTATGTTGGCATGAGTGAAAAACTAACAATAGAGTTACCGAGCGCTCAAAGCGCAATGTCGCTGGCCGGTAATCAAGAAGAAAACCTGAAAATGATCTCTAAGCAAACCGGTGCTACCCTGGTAATGCGAGGGCAAGAACTGCTGATTTCGGGCACAAAAAGTCAAGTAGAATTGTGTCATAAATTAGTGCGATCGCTCTCCGACTATTGGAAATCCGGCAAAAATATTACCGGAGTTGAAATCCAGACGGCGCGCCAAGCTTTGGATAGCAACCGCCAAGGCGATTTACAAGACTTGCAGCGAGACGTTCTCGCCAGAACCCGCCGCGGCGAAGAAATTAGAGCCAAAACCTTTAAGCAGCGGCAATACGTCCAAGCAGTACGCACGCACGACCTGACATTTTGCATTGGCCCCGCTGGTACTGGCAAAACATTTCTAGCAGCTATTTTCGCCGTGCAGGCGCTGTTAAGCAAGCAGTACGAACGGCTGATTTTAACAAGGCCAGCCGTGGAAGCTGGCGAAAAATTAGGGTTTTTGCCGGGAGATTTACAACAAAAAGTCGATCCATATTTGCGCCCGCTTTACGACGCCCTGCAAGAAATGATCGACCCTGAAAAAATGGCCGATTTAATGGAAAGAGGCTTGATCGAAGTAGCTCCTTTAGCTTATATGCGGGGGCGCACTCTCAGCAATGCTTTCGTAATTTTGGACGAAGCTCAAAATACGACGCCGGCTCAGATGAAAATGGTGTTGACTCGTCTGGGCTTTCGATCGAGAATGGTAGTAACGGGCGATATCACTCAAACAGATTTGCCGCCAAACCAACAGTCTGGATTGTCAGTCGCCCAAAACATTCTCCGCAACGTTGAGGGCATTGCTTTTTGCGAATTCTCTCAGGCGGATGTGGTGCGACATCCTCTAGTGCAGCGGATTGTCGCTGCTTACGAACTGCACGAAACATAGTCATTAGTCATTAGTCAGTAGTCATTGGTTGTTAGTTATTGTTGTTTTTAATTACCAATGCCCAATGCCCAATGCCCAATTCCCAATTCCCAATGCCCCATGCCCAATGCCCAATTCCAAATACCCAATACCCAATTCCCAAATTAAATTATGCATAACCTGAAAGAATTCTTGGAAGCGTGCGAAAGATTGGGAACGTTGCGTTTAATCGTGACTAGCAGCGCGGCTGTGCTGGAAGTGCGCGGTTCAATTCACAAACTGTTTTATGCGGAGTTGCCGAAGGGAAAGTATGCCAATATGCACGCCGAAATATTTGAGTTTCACCTAAATATGGACAAAATAAAACAGGTGAAGTTTGAAACGGGTGAGGCGAAAAGAGGCAATTTCACTACTTATGCAATTCGTTTTCTCGATGAGCAAAATGAGGCTGCTTTGAGCGCGTTTTTGCAATGGGGAAAGCCAGGGGAATACGAACCAGGACAGGTGGAAAATTGGCACGAATTGAAGGAAAAATACGGCGAAGTGTGGGAACCTACATCTGTTGAGGCGCTTTAAAAAATAGGTGTTTCTACCTTTAAATCGCATATTGGGGGCGGGCTCTCCTGTCCAACCCCTACTCCCCACAAGCAGAACATTTATTTTTGTGCAACAGGCATCTTGCCTGTTTATGAAAATGGTATAAAATATGATGTTTAACTGATTTTTTGTCTAATTTTTGAATTAATGAACCGCAGAGGGCGCAGAGAACGCCCAGAAGAGATAAAGAAGAGAAAGAGAAATATCAGGTTAATTGTTTGAATTTAATTGCGTATGAAGGTAATTTGGGGTTTTTGTCTGGTTTTGGCGGTACTTCTGTGGGGTGACGTTGCGAGAGCGGGGGTTTTGGGCGATCGCATATCAAGTTTTCCCAATTGGGAAAGCAAGCCTCCTATCGCTGTAGCTAAGGGAGATTTGGTATATCCAGACTGGATGGCGGGGAATTGGAATGTTTCTAGCACTTTGGTAGATTTAGCCGCTCCTTTAGCGCCAAATATTGTCACGCCAGGATTTGAAAGCAACCGCCAGTATTTGCAGCAGCCGATATTATTTAAAGTGCGATTTCAACCTGAAAAAAATCTTGGGTTAATTTCTAATTACACATTTAAAAATACTCAAAAAATTGTAGCCGATCGCACTTTTAACGGTTTGAACATTGCCAAGGCTTATTTAGGCGATCGTGGCGTACTTTCGGTGAAAGTCGATCCGACCAATCCCAACCGCCAAATTACTGTTTTGAAAGGGGAACGCCAATTAATTTCGATTGTTACCAGTCGGGGAACTGAGACGCCGAATCCTCGGGAGTTTGTGTCTACAGAGATTTCTCAGCAGATTTTTCGGGGAGAGTCTGATATTTATTTAAATGAGGTGGAGACAACAACGGCTTATCGAGTTGTTGGAGGCGGGAAAAATGGCGATTCTGCGGATAAAAGAATTGAGGCTGATCAGGTGACAGCGATTTATTTGTCGCCGCAAGACCCGGATTATTTTGCTGCTGGCGGGCATCCTGTGGCTTTGTACCGATATCGGTTGGAGTTGGTGCGGACATAATTACATTGTCATCTCGATCGGTCTAGCGCTCGGCTTTTTTTGCCCCTCTCTCTCCTTTCATCAGCTTTCCTAATCACAGTCATCAGTTAAACTGTCGCTACACCCCTTTACAAACGTTAACAACACCGTTAATAATAGAAACATCATCCGAACATTGACAACCAAA
>NZ_JAUBRA010000153.1:0-3100 GCF_036701555.1 Microcoleus sp. Pol10D4 | reverse complement strand
TTCAACGCAGCAGCAGCAGTCCGCAAAAATACCTCACGCTGCGACGGCTCCAAGCATTCCAGAAGGCGATCGCAATCCGTCGGGTCAATGTCAGGGTCATACTTGCAGCCAACATAGGTATAGACCTGGTTAGGGTTATGTGGCACAAACGAGTGAGAACCGTCAGAGTTAATTTTCACTACCCCGTTAGAGCAGTTCAAGCCGTCAGGATTTATTTTGTTTGGGTCAACCCAGTTCTGATCGATAACCCACTTCAGAACCTCAGTTCCGTTGCTAGACCTGGCTCGGTTGTTGACCCAAACACCCTTTACCTTCTCAGCGTAGGTATTGAGCCAGCCACCTATACGGCGCTTTTCCTCGGATTCCGATCGCAATTCGTAGTGACTGCCGACATAGCGATAAAGCTGACCTCCAATAGCTTTCCAGTGACCGTCTGAGTAAAGTGCAGCCTCTGCCTTCTGTACGAAGTTTTGTAGTGCAGTTGGCGCTGTGTCTGGGATGTAGTCACTCCCACTACTGTCATACTTCTGGCATACTACTTCTTCACACGTGCGCGGGTGAGGAGTTAGAGAATTTAGTATGTCTTGAGCGCTGATACCTTTGCTTTCACTCCAGTCTTTGACATCAAACCCCTGGCTTTTTGGCAGATTGTCCCAAACCCAAGAGTCAGGGTCACAGTACAGCCACTGAGCGTCTGGGAAATGTTGTGAAACTTTGACCGCATCCTCAACCCCTGGTATGTCGCGGTCGGGAGTGATAACAACCTTCGCACCCTGTAAATCGCTTGTGTCAGTGATTCGCCATTTACCCATGCCGCCGATGCTAGTGGTAGCGGCCAAACCTAAATCCCAGAAAACGTCAGCACACGATTCACCGTCAACGATGAAAACAAGTTGATTATTTGCGATCGCCTTTTGAACATCGGTACGGCGGTAGACCGGGATACTGGCACGTTCAACCTTGCCCAAACCCATCACCCAGTCATTTTTGTCTTTGTCCCAGTGCTGCTGCTTGATATCCTTCTTGCGTCCGTCGCCGAAATCAACCCGCCGTACTCTGACAAGTGGGGAGCCGTCGCGGTCTGGATATTCCCAATGGCGGGTTTGAGCGGGGCGGATGGCTTTCTTTTCTTGGACTGGGGCGTAGTAAAAATGACCGTCCTGATCGGATTTAGTAGTCACTTCCCAACCCGTAGCGGGCGGTTGATTGCGGCTACACACTGAAAGTTCGCCGATCAAATAACACCAGTCAGGTTTGCCACAGTGCAAACAGGGATTAGACTGGGAAACCTTGACAAGATTTCTGCGGGTGCTTGAAGTTTGCCCGTTGTTTGGAGTAGAATTGTCGTACATGGAAATTTTCTCGCCCTAAGCGAGTTTGATTGCAAGAACCGTTCTTCTTCGTCGCCAAACATAGAGAGGACGGTTTTTGCGTGTTTATGAGATATATCAGACAATACGCGGGCGACTCGCATTAGTCGCCCACCCTTGATTGCTACTAGAGAGTGGGGAAATATTGGTAAGCAGGGAGACGTGGGCTATCAGCGACTTCTCTCTCCATCCCTTGCCGTATACAGATCCCTTACTCCCCTCGTCAAGTCGCAGACCGTGGTGTTCACTTGGGGGAACTGCTTAGCAACATTATAGCGACGAGTGCGGATGTTGTAAGCGAGCTATCGATATATAAGAGGGTAGCGAGAGGATAGCGAGCGGTAGGTGATAGCTTAGCCGTTAGTAAGCGACCGAGTATCAATCAGAGAGCGATCGGAAAGCACGGGAACCCTAATAGGTTTAGATTATTTCCATCCTCTTTTAGTTCGTGTTCAACCTTCCCCATCAATGATGCGGTGATACTCCGTCTCAGCATCTTTATATTTTTGGGAGCCTCCCTTGTTAATGCCCCACACTTCACGTATGGTTTTTGCCTTACCCCAGCCTTTAGCTTTGAGTGAGAGTACCCGTTCTGCACGTTCGTTCAAAGTCCGTTCAGCGTCGTTCTCAGCTAGCTGTTTTTGGGGTTCCGGCTCTGAACGTTCATCATCGTCATAAGTCAGTGCCAGTGCGCGTTCTAGTGCTTCCCTAGGGTTCAGAATTTGTTCAGCTTCCTGCTGTCTTTTTTGCTGGGCAATATAGACGCTGGTGCCGATTTCATCCTCTACATCGGCTTTAATCGCTCTCAGTTTCAATTCCTCAATTTCTCCCTCGTCAGCTAATTGACGGGCAATATTGCCAGCGGAAACTGCACAAGCAATCGCAGCACACAGGCTTACCCCTTGCAGCGCTTTGTGAGTGTCTAGCTTTTTATCTAGTGCTGCTAGTGGAGTCAACCAAAGCACGACAGAGGACGCACTCAACACAAACAGTTTTAGCTGCATAGAAATACCCCCAAACCAATCAGCAACATCGCTAAACCGCCGATTAAAAGCGCTTGTAAGTCAGCCACTGAAATCTTGAGCAACTTACTCAGGGAATAGTCAAGTAACCAACTTAAACCCCAAGCAATCGCAATTGCTGCTAACAAGAATAAAACGGCTTTCATTGCCATTGGATGCAGACTCGCTATCCACCCCAAAAGGGAGAAAGCGACGCATCCGGCAACGAAGTAGTTTGCCAGATACATCGCTTTCATTATTTCTTCCCTCCTAGCACTGCATCCCACGCGCGAGGCTGTGGAGTTGGTACGGCGGGGGGGCGGAAATTCTTCAAGGTATAAGAGTACCGGTTGCCACCAAAAGGGGAATTGCTTATTTCCGCATAGTGGGCAAGCTCGAACGTGAAACCGTTAGCTCGTAAAGCTTCTACTAATTTCTTCACTTCTTTTTTGTTGCCAGCAATCCACATATATTCCATTAGCTTGCGCCTCCGGTGAGCTTGGCTTTGATTGCATCAATCCGAGTGCGAGCATCGCTTTCAGCTTTGTCAAGCCCTAAACCCAGTCGGGCATAGCCGGGACGCAAACTGTGCAAATGCTTAGCTAGTCGAGTGTCTGAGCGTTTCTTACCCAGTTCATTATCGGCGACAACCCCCTCATATTTGCGGTGTTCTTTATGAACTGTTTTGTCTGCAACTTCAATTTTTCCTAGTGCTTTGTAAGCGCGTTT
>NZ_JAUBRA010000036.1:0-69142 GCF_036701555.1 Microcoleus sp. Pol10D4 | reverse complement strand
GGATTTAACAAGCTCCTAAATTCACTTATCATGCTTTCCTACTTTTGTCAAGTTCTAATACTGTACCTACGCCCTAGTCGCCGAGACGGTCAATCTTTTACAGTTGATTCCTCTAATGGCAAAGTTTTACTAAACGCTGGCAAAACCCTTAAGATTCCTACCTTGGGTACTTTTCGACTCTACGAAGCCCTAGAATGCGGTTATGTGTCTCAAACTTTTACGATTTCAAAAGAAGCAAGTCGTTGGTTTGTTTCCTTTTGCGTTGATGCAGAACGTTTGCCAGTTCAACAATCTGAAAGCTCTGTAGGAATCGATGTAGGCATTAATTCTTTTGCCACGCTGTCCACTCAGCAGGTCTTTGATGCGCCGAAGCCGTTAAAACAAGCGAAAACCAAGCTTGCTACCTTGCAACGCCAAGCCTCAAAACAGGTAAGAGGCTCCCAAAATCAGGGCAAAACCTACCATAAAATCCGTCGGCTCCATGCACGGATAGCTCGTATTCGTTTAGATTTCCTTCACAAGCTAACAACTTATTTAGCCCAAACTTTTAAGCTAATCAAGATTGAAAACTTGAACGTTCAGGGCATGATGGCGAATCACAAGCTGGCTGGAGCAATATCGGATCTAGGTTTTTACGAGTTCAAACGCCAACTCGATTATAAGTGCAAAATGTATGGGGCAAATTTAGTGCTGGTAGACCAATGGTTCCCCAGCACTAAAACTTGCTCGAATTGTGGCACAAAAAAAGATATGCCACTAAGCATTAGGACTTTTGAGTGTCCTGCTTGTGGCATATCTTTAGATCGGGACTGGAACGCAAGTCTAAATATTTTAAATTGGAAACCCTCGGCTTGAGGGGGATAGCCTACTTATCTTGGGATTAGCCGTCTACCCAACAGCGTAGGAAGTGAACTCGGATTGTGTCTAAAGATTAGTTTAGACAAGTTTAGATAAGTTTTGCAAAGCAGGTGCGTTAGCGGAGCCCCCGTAGAGGATCGCCAATAACCCACTCCGAAGCTTTACCGGCACTTGGGGGCGATTTTCACAAAAAACTCGGAATCTCGATCGCGAGCGCTGGCACAGAACAAACGGATTCCAGGAATTAGGTACAAATCGTTAGCAGCTATACTCGGCAAGTCGATCGTCTTTCCTTCTATAAATTTACCTAGCCGTAAAGGTGTCAGAGCCGAGTCGATGAGCTCGCGCGAAATTTGCTTTGGCCCTTGGGGAGACTTGTTTGAGGCGGAATTCGAGAAATTTTTGGTATGCCAAATGCTGCGCTCGCTTCCTGGTTAAGCCCTAAAACCTACTTTTTTACAATTAGCAAATTTATATCTCCCAACCGGTTGATGTCCTAGCGATTGCAAGTCATTTATATTGATCTGAATTACCCGGACGTGCCAGTCCTACTTTCGAGTTAGCCTCTTGAAGGTGGGGCTGGTTTTATCTAACCCTGTTACTTCAATTATCCAATCTACAATCTAAAACCTAAAATCTAAAATCGATTGACTATGGTTGAACCAGTTGCAGAGTTAAATGAACCTCTATCTCTTCAGACTGCAGAAATAGTAGAAATAGTAGACCCGAAAATATTTCAGCTCGTTCTCTCTCCAAAAATAGCTCTCAAATTTTCCAAAAAAGACGTTCGATCGACCCTGAAAGCCTCAACTCTAGACGGCGTTTTTGCCACTATCTTCGAGTCGGCGACCACCGGCGTGCTGCTGAGCAACTTCTTGCTGCAACTCGGCGCGAGTAGCGTGGAAATAGGTATATTCTTTGCTATTCCGATGGTGGTAAATCTCCTGCAACCATTAGGAGCCTACATCGCAGATCGGACAACCACCCGCCGCTCGTACAACCTATTTGTATTCAGCGTTTCGCGGCTGCTGTGGCTGGTGCTGGCGGTGGCAATTGTTTGGGGTTCCCAGCACGCAGACCTCCGCCAACTGCTGCAATGGACACTGGTAACAGTCGTAGCAGCTAGTATGCTGGCAGCTTTGGCCAATTCTAGCTGGTTCAGTTGGATGGCTGCTGTGGTTCCTCAGCGCTTGCGGGGACGCTATTTTGGCTTTCGCAACAGTGCTGTCAGCCTCATCACTTTGCTGGCAGTGCCGTTGATGGGATTGGGAGTGTCAACTTGGGACGGCGGCCCAATTTTGGGCTACGGTATTGTTTTATTGGTGGGTGTTTTGGCGGGAATGATTAGTTTGGGGTGTCAATCCTTGATGGTTGATGTGAATCCGCAGGTATACAAAAAAAATGCACAGAACGATCGACTTACAGAGAAAAAAGCAAGGCAAATAACTGATTTTGTGCCTTCTGTGCTGAAAGATTCTAATTTTTTAATATTTATTCTTTATTTCAGTGTGTGGACATTTGCTGTTAATCTCAGCGCGCCTTTTTTTAATATCTACCTGCTGAAAGATTTAAGCTTGGATGTGAGTTTGGTAACGATTTACACCAGCTTAAGTTCCGGCGCAAATCTACTGCTGCTGATGTTTTGGGGTAAGTTGGCCGATCGCTGGGGAAATCGCCCGCTGCTAATTGCGGTTGGGCTGGTGGTGGCGATAACGCCTTTGCTGTGGTTGGGTACGGGCAATTACCCGTTTGCCCTCTGGGTGTGGCTGCCGCTGCTGCACTTGTTGGGGGGAACGACTTTAGGCGCGATCGGGCTGTGTACTAACAATATTCAAATGGAGATAGCGTCGATCGAGCAACCTTCGACTTATTTTGCGATCGCCGCAGCGGTTGCGGGAGTAGCTGGGGCTTTGGGAACTACCGTCGGCGGCTTTCTTGCCGAACTTCCCGGCATGAGTTTGGGAGCAGTGTTTGCCCTCTCGGCTACTGTGCGGCTGATTGCTCTTGTGCCTTTGGTTTTGGTGCGAGAACCTCGTAGCCAGTCGCTGCGGTCGATCGTCCCCACTTTGGGACGTTTCAATTTAAACCGGGGCTAGGAAGTTTTAGTACAAATTTGCCCATTCAGAAACCAGAAAAATCCCAATATTGTTCAACAATTCAACCACATCGCAGGAAATCTGAGAGTGACTGAAACAAAATTTAGCCTCAAACAGAGCATTGAACCTGCTACTTGTGCAACAAATACCTCATTATTATCTTGCAGCCTACAGACAAATCGATAAGATATAGCTGTTTTATAAGCTGACAAGGCAGAGCGTAAATGTCTTTAAAGGTTTGTTAGCTAGGGCGTCGGATCACTACTCCTGTTAGGAAAATCGCTCATTTTCCCAGAAGCAAACCTACGATTACACGCTCTAAATTTTTTACGTTTTAGGAGAATCGAGCATTTTCCCAGAAGCAAACCTACGATTTCACGCTCTGATTTTTTTAAGTTAAGGAATATTAATAATATTAACATTTTAATACAACAAACTCAAATAGATGGTGTTTTGGGACTAATATCCTGACAATCGAAATAGTTAAAGATTGCCCAGCCACATAACACTTTCGAGCCAAAAATTAGCAGGGCTCGCCTGACGCGACAGAAAAACCGGAATTGGCAATTCTCTTGTAACCGATTACCAAAGACAGGTCGCTCTCAACTTTCAAATTCAAAGAGAGAACTTAAAAATGAAACGTCTGATTGTTTGCTGTGATGGAACTTGGCAACAACTCAATAGTAGTTACCCAAGTAATGTGATTAAGCTTGCCCAGGCAGTGAAATCGAGTGGCAGTGATGGGGTTCCGCAGATCGTGTTTTATGACGAGGGAATTGGATCGGATAGTAACAAGATTTTGGGCGGAGCCACTGGACTGGGAATCGATAAAAATATACAAGATGCCTATCGTTTTCTTTCTCTCAACTATGAGAAGGGTGACGAAATATATCTATTCGGGTTCAGTCGCGGTGCTTACACAGTCAGGAGTCTAACCGGGATGATTTATTGCTCCGGTCTCCTATCCCGCCCTCATATTACCAGGGCATCAGAAGCTTACGAGCTTTACCGTACACGAGACATTAAACCAAAGGATCGGGTAGCAGCCAATTACCGCGAAGATTACGGCGATCGCATCCCGATTACCTTGCTTGGTTGTTTCGACACCGTTGGAGCCCTTGGTATTCCTACTCTACCCGCCTTCAAGAAGTATGACGAACAGCTCAAGAAAAGGTACAGATTCCACGACACCACTTTAAATAAGTTAATTCAAAATGCGTTGCACGCCGTGGCGATCGACGAAGTTCGCGAAATCTTTGATGTTACGCCTATGAAAAAAAATCCTGATGTTGATAACCAGCGGGTTATTCAAGTTTGGTTTCCCGGCTCGCATATCTGCATCGGCGGTGGAACGAAAGAATACAGCGGTTTATCAGATGCCGCCTTACAATGGATGATCGATTCAACCCGTAACCTTGGATTGGGGCTTGAATTCGATATAAGTGCCATTCCCACAGGTATCAATCCCAATTATGAGATTGATTTTAAAAACAATCCTGGGTTCTTCCAATTGGCAGGAATCAAGTTCCGCGAGGTGGGCGATGCTATTGAGGATCTTCACGAAAGCACGATCAATCGATTGAAAAAACGCCCAGACTATCGACCTAAGAATCTGCAAAAAATTCTCTCCAAAGTAATTGAGAATATAGAAAAATGATAAAACTTTATCAAGCTCTCAGAACCGAACATAAGAAGAGTTTGTAATCTATCTAATCTCCAACAATCGAAAGGAAAAGCAATCATGACAAGAGATACATCTAGAGATGGATTGAGCAACAAAGCTTTAGCATATACGTTGACTCATTTCAAGCCAATTTGGGATTTAGTTCAAAGTTACGAGCCTCTGAAACGTAAACTAAACAAATTTTTTCTCAATAGTATCATTTACAAACTTCCGACTCGCCCGCTTCCCTATAGCTTAATGGGCTTAGATCCCAAAATTCCAGGGACAGATATTCCCAAGAAAACTGATACCTACATCTCTTGGGATTCACTTACAGACAAGACTTATACTGGGCGACATTTACCTCCTGACCCAGAATTTAACAAAGAAGGGAATTTACCACCACTGGACAAATTAAAGACCTTATTCCAAAAAAGAGATGGAAAAACCATTTATTCGGAAAAATCGACTCTGCTCTTTCCCTATTGGGTGCAATGGTTTACAGATAGTTTTCTGCGGATAGATCAGCAAAACCGCTTCAAAAATACCTCCAACCATCAGATTGATATGTGTAATGTTTACGGGTTGACCCGCAAACAAACAAATATGCTCAGAGCTTTCAAAGACGGTAAATTTAAAACCCAAAAACTCAAGCGCCAAGATGGCGTAGAAGAAGAGTATCCACTCTTTTATTATGCCGATCCTGAGCAGGGTATTGTCGATCCTCAATTTGAAGGTCTTCATGCACCCCTTAATGATGAGAAAAGACAACCCCCCGAAAAGAAAAGCAAGCTATTTGCAATGGGAGTTGAACGGGCAAACGTCCAAGTTGGCTATGTCATGCTCAACACTTTATGTATCAGGGAGCATAATCGAATTTGTGATGTTTTGTCCAAAAGCTATCCGCAATGGGACGATGAGAGGCTCTTCCAAACCGCGAGAAATATTCTCATGGTGATTGTTCTCAATATCATTATGGAAGAGTACATTTTCCACATTACGCCCTATAATTTTAGGTTCTTTGCCGATCCAGAAGCTTTTACCAAAGAAAGTTGGTATCGAGAAAATTGGATGGCGATTGAGTTTAGTTTTGTCTATCGCTGGCATAGTGCGGTTCCTGAAACCTTTATCTATGACGGCAAAGAAAAATCCATGTACGATTCTCTCTGGAATAATCAGATGTTAATAGATAAAGGGTTGGGTGCATTGATGGAAGAAACTTGTTCCCAACCAGGCACTAGAATTGGTTTGTTTAACACACCTGATTTTAAGATCGCAGGAACACCCTATACATTTATTGATGCTACCGAACTAGCATCTGTTAAACTCGGACGGCAGGCGCAGTTAGCCAGTTATAACGATTACCGCGAAATGTGTGGTTATCCCAGAGTGACTGATTTCAATCAAATTACGGGTGACGAATACGCTCAACAGAAATTAAAAGAGTTGTACGGTCATGTTGATAAGATTGAATTATTTGTCGGATTGTACGCTGAAGATGTTCGCAAAAATTCAGCAATTCCGCCTTTAGTAGCACGGATAATTGGCATTGATGCTTTTTCCCAAGCTTTAACTAATCCTTTGCTATCCCCTAAAGTCTTCAATAAGGAAACTTTTTCTGAGGTTGGTTGGGAAATTATCCAAAATACCAAAACAGTCTCTGATTTAGTGAATCGTAATGTTCCTCCAAGCGATCCCAAGTACAAAGTCTCCTTCGAGCTTTAAGTTGTAGCTGACAACTAAGACTCAAGGTAGTGGGGGCGCAAAGACACCTGCGCCCTCAAAAATGAGGAAGAAAAAGGCGATATTTTCGCAAGCGATCGCCTACGGCAATTCAGGAGCAATTGCACCAGCAGTTATACTGTTTAACAGATGCAACGGTTTGTGTAGAACCTTTTTTAGCGATTAACCGAAGGTTATGTTATGAACAAAAAGTTATTTACCGAATATCCCGAACAAGACGAACGCAAATATTACGATCTTTTGGTTGAGCAGGCTAAGCTTCGGATGGATAATCTTTACGGCAATAAGGAGCGGGCGCTGCGAGATACTCACGCCAAAACTCATGCTTGCCTTAAAGGAACTCTGGAAATTTTTGACTTTGATGAGGAAGCTATTAAACGGGAATTGGGCAAACGCGCTTCGTTAACTTCTTCGCAACTGAATGCGATTTCCCTTAAGCAAGGTTTGCTGGCAAAACCCAAACAATATCCTGTTTGGTTGCGCTTTGCTAACGGGGCTACCAAAGTATACCCTGATTACCAAAAAGATTCGCGCTCAATATCACTGAAAGTCATGGGGGTGGAAGGGGAACGACTCGCGCAAAGCCATGAGTCAAAAACCCAGGACATCATTGTTCACAATTCAGAAATATTTGTGAGCCAAACCATCAAAGATTACTACGGCTTTTTTTCGGCTCTGGTTGAATCACCAGAGACATTGAAAAAGTGGCTAATCCGACATCCCAGACACTTTCTAGCGGTCTCAACGCTTACGGGTAGCCGGACTCCGAAGAGTTTGCTAACAGCAAAATATTGGAGCGGTTCACCCTCTGCTTTGGGTCTCAATCCCGGTTTCGATCCCTCCCAGCCTGGTCTAGTTCCTGTCGAATATCCTGCGGTAATTAAGTATGGGTTTACTCCGGTTTCATGCAAACCACCGCACGAGATAATTCCAGAACAATCTCGACCGGGAATTCCTAAAATTCCTTTTGTCGATCGCGCTAAAGCCTTGGGTTTAGATCCCAATAAACCAGATAATTATTACAGGGACGATCTAATTCAAGCCTTGGCGAAACCTGATGCCCAATACTGTTGGGATTTTGGCATTCAGTTCCAAACCAGCCTAAAAATGCCGATCGACGATGGGATCAATGTCTGGAAGGAAAAAGAATCACCCTTCTTGAGAGTAGGTCGTCTCACCGTCAAGCATCAGATTATTGATTATGAAAAACAATCTGATTTCAACGAAAACCTGAGATATTCTCCCTGGAACGGGTTAGCAGTTCATCGTCCAGTAGGTGCGATCAATCGGATACGCGGTGTTGTTTACCCCGTTGTAGCGAATTATCGCCTTCAAAAGCGAGGTCTTGTCCACCAAGAACCAACCGGAGAAGAAACATTTTAAGGGAATAATTTTTGTCGGGGACATCCCACCGGAAACGATATTAACAACCGAAACCTTCAAAAAATCCCATCCCTTTTTAGGGGGTGGGAATGTTGAAAATTATGAATTTTTAGTGATCAGTCTTTAGTCCTCATTATTCAGTAGCAATTAATCAATAACTGGGTTCGTACCCAATTATTAATTATTCTGCTAGCAACCAACTGATGACTAATGACCAACGACTGATGACTAATAAATTAAGCTTGCCGTGAGTAGTATTCCACCACTAGCAGTTCGTTAATTTGTAGAGCAATCCACTCGCGTTCGATAACGCCGTTAACTTTGCCAACCAGTTTTTGCTTATCAAATTCCAAGTGATTCGGCAAGTGAGCCAAGCCTGGGTCTTTGAGATTAGCTTCTACCATTGTGCGCGAGCGCTCTCTATTTTTCACCGCAACCACATCACCAGGCTTGCACTGATAGCTGGCGATATTGACTTCACGGTCATTGACAGTTATGTGACCGTGATTTACCAATTGTCTAGCGGACGGAATGGTTGGAGCCATTCCCATCCGAAACACAGTATTGTCCAAGCGCATTTCCAAAAATTGCAGTAACACTTGACCTGTGGAGCCCGTGACACGGCGGGCTTTGCGGACGTAACGGAGCAGTTGGCGTTCCGTCACACCGTAATTGAAACGGAGTTTTTGCTTTTCTTGCAAGCGAACCGCATACTCAGAGAGCTTTTTGCGGTTTTGACCGTGCTGTCCAGGCGGATAATCTCGTCTGGGGGTTTTGCGGGTTAGACCCGGCAACTCTTTCAGGCGACGGACGATTCTCAATCGGGGGCCTCGATATCGAGACATTTATTTTCCTCTCTAATATCTGTATGCAATTTTATGCAGACTCTATATTATATGTTGGTAACGGTCAAAATTCCAACAAAGATCGATAAAAAAACGATCGACCGCAGCGCGAGCCATAATGTGAGGTAAATTCTGAAGGAAAAGCCGATCGATCGATCGCCCCAATCAGCCAAAAAAACTCACTACTCGATCTGCCATGCACAACCGCAATTTTTCCCCAAAGCCAGCACCGACAGGCTCAAGCCCTACCGGGCGCTGGATATTAGCTCTCGGCACGCAGCTAGCAGCCCTCGGTTTGTTGGCAACAGCACTGCCAATCTCACCAGCCTCAGCCATCACTATTAGAATCCCTCGCAATAGGAATCCCTATCGCGTCTGCGCCCTGGAACTAATCGAAGCCGGAGTGGGGGCAGAGGCAGCCGCCTCCGCTTGTGCTGACGCCCTCCGCCCCCGCGACATATCTAAATGCGCCCTCCAAATCAACCGCAAAACTAATATTTCTGGTGTCGAAGCGCTCTCTAGCTGTCGGCGAGTGAGGCGTCCCCAAGAATTGGCTACTTGCGTAGTGAATATTAACGGCAAAAGTCGAACTCAACCTGCCGATCCCCTGGTAGTGCTCGATGGATGCCGCCGCAGTTTATTGCCACAACAGTTTGCTGAATGCGTAGTCGGTTTGAGCGGCAGGCTCGACTTTCCCACTGACCGGTTAATCGCCACTTGTCTCGACCCCAGGGACAACGTGAGCCAGTTGGACGAGCGTCCTGCACCTACCCCTCCTGTGGAGCTAATTCCACCGCCTTCGCCCCTCAATTAATAACGGTTAACGGTTAACGGTTGACTGTTGACTGTTAACTGTTAACTGACTAATGACTGATGACTAATGACTAATGACTACTTTTTTATAATCAAATGTCAGAAATTTTTGCTCAAATTACAGTCGAAGAATTAGCTCGCCAATTAGCAGAAACCAATGCGGAGAAATTGCAGCTTGTAGACGTGCGAGAACCTCACGAAATTGAACTCGCGGCGCTGCCGGGATTTGTAGCTTTTCCGTTGAGCGAGTTTGCCGACTGGTCTGGTGAAATTGACGCTAGACTCGATCGCGACACCGAAACCCTAGTTCTGTGCCATCACGGAGTGCGATCGGCTCAAATGTGCCACTGGTTAGCCACTCAAGGATTTACTAACGTTAAAAATATCGTTGGTGGCATCGATGCTTACTCAATGGTGGTCGATCGAACCGTCCCTCGCTATTAACATCAAACCCAATTCTTAACTATCGCTTTCTTCAGAGTCCGCGCGGGCGGACTTTGTATGTGTAGAAACGAATTATCTTCTCCCAGAATGAGCTAATTAACAGCAACAAATCGAAAATTTAAAAGCTTACTCATAGTGAGCCGATCGCGCCCCTGCCTTTTCGAGTCATAAAGAGCCTCATCAGCCGCCAGTAGTAGCGTTATCGCATCATTTTCCTCACTTGGAACAACGCTGGCAATTCCCAAACTAATCGTTACTACAGAATTAGGTAGACCGTCAACACAATCGGGGTTAAAAACAATATTCAAAGCTTTCACTTTCGCTCTAATTTGTTCGGCAACAACCAGAGCTGCCGATCCATCAGCTTCCGGTAAAATCACAGCAAATTCCTCGCCCCCGTAGCGAGCAGCTACATCAGCAGGACGCTGGAGCGATCGGCGAATTGTCTGAGCTACCGATTGCAAACACTCATCTCCTGCTTGATGTCCGTAGGTATCATTATATATTTTGAAATAATCGAGATCGCACAAAATTAAAGATATCGGAGACCCCTCGCGAGCCATGTGTTTCCATTCGGTTCGCAAGCAACTATCAAAATATCGTCTGTTACCAATTTGAGTAAGTTCGTCCACATTCACCAAAGCTTGCAGCCTTTGATTTTCTCGCAGCAACTCCTCAAAACCAACCATCGACAACTTGTCCTCGCACAAATTTTGTCCTTGAAAATACAGGCGATATAATTCGCAAGATAAACTACAGTTATTTCCTTCTAATTTGACAAGTCCCATGCTCTCTAACTGATAAGCAATCAAAGGTCCGAGGTGAATGCTATTTTTAGCATCGACAACTTGTTGGAATGCGGAGGCGAGTTCGGGCTGCTGTTGAATGGCGATCGACTGATTTTGCAAGTAGTCGCTATAAATTCCGCTGTGAGTAGGAGCTGCTATTAACAATTCTGCCAACTCGGCTCGCCCCAGTTCCTCCCCAGGCTCATCCCGATCGACCGACAGGCGGTTTTGTTGCAAAATTCCCAGATGATACAGCGCTAAATGCACTAAATAAGGATGCCCGCCTACCATGTTCATTAATTGCTCGATCGAATTGCTATCGCTCCAGTTTAGTCTGTATCTGCACGCCAAATCTTGGACTTGTTCCGCAGTGAATTCTGAGAGTTGAATCGGCATCCCTACATTAAATGGAGATTGATTAACATTCAAAGCAAGATAAATCTCTGTCGAATGAATGACAACAATGCGGAGTTTTTGCCAAGTTGTGCTAGCGCGAGCTTGTTCGTACCAAAAACGGATCACTGACAGAAAATCTTGAGCAATATTGGTGCGTTCAAATACTCGATTTATTTCGTTAATCACCAAGACAATGGGGCTGTCAATTTGTTCGAGCAAATAGTTTTCAAAGTAAATAGTGCAGCTTACCTTGCTGCCCATATCTTCATCCCAGCATTCATCAATATTGGATTCGAGTTTTAGTTGCCGAGCGACATTGACACAAAACCAGCGCAAAAATTTATCTAAATTAGCAAAAACCTCTGTGTCGGCTTGCTGAAAGTCTACAGTTACTGTGCGGTATTCACGATCGACTGCCGCGTGAATTATCCGCAGCATCAGCGAACTTTTGCCCATTTTTTTGGGAGCTTTAATGCGAACTAGGCCTCCGGGTTTGCTAATTTCTGCAAAGGCCAGGGCTTCGGCCCCTGAGCGATCAATATAAAATCGAGAGTCAAGCGGTATGGGGCCGCCGGGAAATTCTAGGTCGGCAACTGTTTGGATCAAGTTTGGTAATTTTTGGAGTCCTGCCATAGTCGTTCCGCAAGGCGATACCCTGACTGTATCTTACCTTTGTCAGGTTAGGAGATAGACGAGCGGTGTCCAAGATCGATCGACAATCCTAAAAAATCTCAGTTTTTAGGGACTTCCCGGAACTGACTTTGCTATAGTAGTGTCACTTTACCCAGTCTCAAACCCTGCTTCAACACGGCTCTGCAGATCGACAAAAATTCGACGGTAGCCCAGACGCGATCATTCTGAGCCTTTACCTGAAAAATAACTCGTTGGTCGTCGATGTCGCGCAGGAAGAGTCCCTATCTAAGGAGAAATAATCATTGTCACGCCGCTACCTGTTTACCTCTGAATCGGTCACTGAAGGCCATCCCGATAAAATCTGCGATCAAATTTCAGATACGATTTTAGATGCCTTACTGACTGAAGACCCCAAAAGCCGCGTCGCAGCAGAAGTTGTCGTCAACACCGGCTTAATGCTGCTGACGGGCGAAATTACCACTAAAGCTCAGGTAAATTACATAGAATTAGCCCGGAAAAAAATAGCCGATATTGGCTACATCCACGCTGACAACGGCTTTTCGGCCAATAGCTGCTCGGTGTTGGTGGCTCTTGATTCTCAGTCTCCCGATATTGCTCAAGGGGTGAATACAGCCCACGAAAGCCGGGAACAATCGAGTGAAGAGGAATTAGACGCCATCGGCGCTGGCGACCAAGGTTTGATGTTCGGCTTTGCTTGCAATGAAACGCCGGAAATGATGCCTCTGCCGATCAGTTTAGCGCACCGGATTTGCCGTCAACTAGCAGCAGTCCGCAAAACCGGTCAGTTATCTTACCTACGTCCCGACGGCAAAAGCCAAGTTACAGTCATCTATGAGGATGGCAAACCTGTTGGCATAGATACAATTTTAATTTCTACCCAGCACACCGAAACGATCGGCGACATCACAGAAACAGCCGCAGTTCAAGCCAAAATCAAAGAAGACCTTTGGGCTGCTATCGTCCAACCTGTGTTTGCCGATATTAGCGTGAAGCCGGATGCAGAAACTCGCTTCCTTGTCAACCCCACCGGCAAATTTGTGGTCGGCGGGCCTCAAGGAGATTCGGGTTTGACGGGTCGCAAAATTATTGTGGATACCTACGGCGGCTATTCCCGCCACGGTGGCGGCGCTTTTTCTGGGAAAGACCCCACCAAGGTAGACCGCAGCGCGGCTTATGCTTGTCGCTACGTTGCTAAAAATATCGTGGCGGCTGGTTTGGCCCAAAAGTGCGAAGTGCAGTTAAGTTATGCGATCGGCGTTGCGCGGCCTGTTAGCATGATGATCGAAACTTTTGGTACTGGGAAAGTTGATGACGATCGGCTTCTAGAAGTTGTGAAGCAGCATTTTGAACTGCGTCCTGCGGGCATCATTCAGGCATTTAACTTGCAGAATTTGCCTGCTGAAAGAGGCGGCCGTTTCTATCAAGATGTGGCGGCTTACGGTCACTTCGGACGCACTGATTTAGATTTGCCTTGGGAGGAAACTGATAAGGCGGATCTTTTGAAAGAAGCTTTGAGCCAGAAGTTGTCTGGAGTAGCTGGATAGTACAATTTTGGGGCGTGTACTGCGCCCCTTATCCATAAATAATATCGGGTGCTACCAATCAAGGTAGGGTGCGTACTCTGCACCTTATTCATAAATAATATAGGCGGTTCTTCGGCGCATCTTATCCATAAATAATACCGGGTTGTACCAATCAATAACGTAGCGGGCGCAGTGCCTACCTTCAAAGACAAAAAGAATAAATAAATGCGATTTTTCACACCTTTCCAATCAGCAATTCGCAGTTTTACCTCTTCCCTCCAACAGCGGTTGGCGACGACGGGATTTTCTGCACCAAATCCAGCAACGCTGCCAAGTTCGTTTGCGACTAACAATCCTGGTGGAATTCGCGGCGTTTGGATAACCACCACTGACTCCAAAGTTCTCACATCAAAAGAGCGAATTGCTGAGGCAATGGACTTTCTCGCCGATACGGGATTTAATACCGTTTTTCCTATAATTTGGAGCCAGGGTTATACGGCTTATCCTTCTCAAATTATGCGAGAAAAATTTGGGGTGGAAATTGACTCGCGCTATCAAGGTCGCGACCCCTTAGCAGAAATATGTGTTGAGGCCAAGAGAGTTGGTTTAAAAGTGATTCCTTGTTTTGAATACGGATTTGTGAGTTCTTACAATCGCAAGGGCGGTCATTTGCTGGCGAAAAAACCTGAGTGGACCGCCCGTGATGCCAGCGGCAATTTACTTAAGAAAAATAACTTTGACTGGATGAATTCTCTTGACCCGGAAGTGCAAGACTTTGTGCTGGGGTTGATGCTGGAAGTTGCTAAGAATTATCCGGTGAACGGGGTTCAAGGAGACGATCGCATTGCGTTTCCGGTAGAAGGCGGTTACGACGAAAAAACGGTTAAACGCTATCTAGAAGAGTGCGGTAAAGCAGCGCCGTCGGATTGTAAAGAACAACATTGGCTAGAGTGGCGTGCTAATATTATTACTGAGTTTGTAGCTCGTTTACACCGAGAAGTAAAAGCTATTAATCCTGATTTGTTGCTATCGATGTCGCCGAGTCCTTATGACTGGGGACTGGTGGAATATTTGCAAGATTCTAAAGCTTGGGTTGACAAAAATTTGGTGGATCTGCTTCACCCGCAGTTTTATCGTCGCGATTTTAATGCTTACAAACAATTGGTCGATAAACTTATTGATGGACAGCTTAGCGGGCAGCAAGTAAAGTGTGTGTCTCCCGGTATTTTGTTGACGAATCGAGGCACCAAATATAGCATAACTCCCGAACTGTTGTTGCAAGTAATTGCTTACAACCGCTCTCGCGGGATTCAAGGAGAAGTGATGTTTTTTTACGAAGGTTTGCGAGAGAACGATAACGCTTTGGCTAAGGTTTTGAAAAAAGGGCCCTATGCTCGTTGAGAGATTGTCCCGCAATCAAGCTGTTTCTGGTTGGCTGCGGTCAATCGATTTTAGATTTTAGATTAAAGAATTGAAGTATTGACCCCACGGATAAATTCGGGGGGCAAATTTCATCGGATACAGGTTTTTTATTTATTTCTGGATGGATGAATCCAGGGGCTTGTATCCTTGATGCTTTCGGTCAACCGCGCCGATCGCTATTTCAAACCAACCTGCTATAAAATGATATAGCAGAGTTAGGCTATCTCAAAACCCAGCGATGCCAATCAGCAAGCGCTACTAATTGTCAAG
Source organism: Microcoleus sp. Pol10D4 (assembly GCF_036701555.1). NCBI lineage: Bacteria > Bacillati > Cyanobacteriota > Cyanophyceae > Oscillatoriales > Microcoleaceae > Microcoleus > Microcoleus sp. Pol10D4. The sequence continues at coordinate 54,244 of NZ_JAUBRA010000036.1, read as the reverse complement.
GTGATGGCCCAAACAAACCCCATAATTAATAATTGGGGAGTTGCAAAAATAGTAGAATAAGACATATTTTAGAAGTGGTGCAACCTTTTTTTTAGAAGTAGCGTTTTGTAGACGCCATCTTTTTTAAAGACAGTTTAAAAGAGCAATCTCAACCGCTCGCCAAAATATTAGGATAAATCAGTGACCTCAGCAGCAAGCCTCATCCAACAGCTACCCCAGCTCAGCGATGCTCAATTCCATCAAAAATATTTGAAACAAAAACAAGGGATGCGGACACTGGCGACTATATTGCCGCAAGTAGAACAGCAAAGTCTGGCTTTGCGGGCAGTAAAATTAGCTCTAAAAGTAAATTTAAAACTCGGCTCGAAGCTAGCAGGAACGGTAAAGCCAGAATTTCAAATAGCGACCATAAAATTAATCGACAAAATCCCCACTTCGCCGCTGCTCAAAATTCGACTGCTGGCCCTAACAAATTCGGATATGGCAATTCCGATGCTGGTGGCCGCATTGAACCACAAAGAAAGTGCAGTGCGCCTTGAGGGGATTCGAGCGATCGCGAAAATCGGCTCCGAAGCAGCAGTAATTGAATTAGCCCGATCGCTCGAATCCCAAGATTCCCAAATCCAAGCTTGGGCCGCTTGGGCTTTAGGAGAAATTGACTCGAAACCAGCCGCCATAGCACTGCTCAAAGCAATCAAGCACCCAGAGTCTAGGGTGCGCGCCTGGGCTGTTTGGGCCTTCGGCAAAATTAACCCGAAAATAGCCGTCCCCGCGCTGCTGAAAGCCCTCAAACACCAAGACTCGGAGGTGCGCTGGCGGGCAGCCGTCAACTGCGGGAAAATCGGCGTCTCTGAGGTAGTTCCCGGGCTGCTGAATGCCCTCAGAGACGAAAATCACATCGTCCGCGCTAGGGCGGCGGCGGCTTTGGGGAAAATCGGCGATTCTGAGGCAGTACCCGGCTTAGTAGAATTGCTTCACGATGATCCCGACTCCTATGCAGTTTCTTTGAGGGCCGCCGAGGCTTTGGGACAAATTGGCACGGAAACGGCTGTGGCGGGGTTGGTACAAGCCCTCAAACATAACGACTCTGACGTACGGGGCAGTGCAGTTTCTGCTTTGGGAGAAATCAGCAGCGAGGCGGCTATGGTGGCCGTAATCCGATCCCTCTCGGATCGAGATATTTTCGTGCGCGGCAGGGCGGCGGTTGCCCTTGGGAACATGGATACAGAGGGAGATGCTAAATTGCCAAAAATGGTGGTCGCGGGACTGGCGAGCGCAATTGGCGATAGCGAATCTTATGTGCGGTGGAGAGTTGCTGCTGCTTTGGGGGAAATTGGGACAGAGGAAGCTGTGGCAGGTTTGGTGCGGCTGGTGGGGGACGAAAATTCTGGAGTGCGCCAAAAGGCTGTTAAATCCCTCGGTCAAATTGGCTCAACGGCTGCTATTTTGGCTCTGGAAACAGCTTTAAATCGCGAATTTGCTGACGTTCGGGCGCTGGCTGTCCAATACTTGGCGGATGTCAACACTGAGGCAGAAACAGTTGATTTTGATCCCTCTGTTTCCCCAGATTTGTCGGGTAAAAAATTGCCGGAAATCCTGATTGCTTCGCAAGTAGAAGCCAGCCAATACATTGTTGAGCGCCCTGCGCGACGCGAGATTAAATACCTGATCTCGATCGGCAGTCCGGGTGTGCCCGAACCCAAAACTTTCGATCGAATCCCGAACCGAATGTGCCTGGAATTTAACGACCTCGACACCCCCGTTGACGACCCGGATCAAATCTTGCCTACCCTTGAGGATGTACAGAAAATTATTGACTTCGCCCTGAAAAAGTCGTCGCAGGGAGGCTGTTTGCTGATCTGCTGCCAAAGTGGGATCAGCCGTTCAACTGCCACAGCTTTGACTGTGTGTGCTGCGCTGTTGGGTCGTGGCAAAGAACGGGAAGCTTGGGCGTTGGTGCTCGCCGCCAGACCCCAAGCCAAGCCGAATAGCTGGATGGTACACTTGGCCGATGAAGCTTTGGGTAGAGACGGTAAGCTAGCACTGGCGATCGAATTGACCACCGCAACTCCAGAACTCGCAATCGCCAACAGTTGAGTCGCAGAAACCGGGTTTCTTTTCGTAAGCCCTACAGTTATACTCAACTAACGACACTTCACCTCAGACTTGTCTTTGCGGGGCAATGATGCCAAAAGTCGATCGCCAGGGTGCAAAAGTTCGATCGGCTGCTGCATTTGTGACATTCTGTGCTAACAAGTTGTCGGATGCTCAACAAAAACCGTCAAGCAATCGTCGCATTGCTGGCAGCCAAAGCCCAAAGCGAAGGAATCGGGTGCATTGTCAACAGACAATATCAGCTTTGGGCTACTCACAGGCAAAACAGGTCAGAGAGAATTTTCTGCCTGAAGAATTCCATGCTTGGATAAAATTTTCTTTATTTTGCCTGCTACAGACTTTTACGAGCCGAAAAAGTAATTTGAGAACAGCAATCAACAGCCTAATTATCTATTAGACATCTACCGAATTTAAGTTTCGCCTCTGACTCGACAAGAGTTTCAGATACTTTTTCACAGATGTCTACGGTCAAATAGACAAGATTTTCCGTTTGGAGAACTTAAGAGCGTGGTAGATTTCAACAGAATACAGGGGTTGCATATGTCAAAAATTAACTTGCTAAAAAAAACAGGGAACGAAGCAAGTTTATCGGTTGCCGTTTCGGAATACCAGGGCGAGTTCAATCCAGAGTTAGAACCATTTAACCCGCAGAAAGAACCTGTGGAAACGCGAAAGGTAAACCCAAAAAATAGCAAAGTAGGTAAACTGATGCCGCTCTTTATTTCTGAACAAGTCGCTTCTATAGAAACCCCACATAATAAAATCCCCAGCCAGGATTTTGTAGGAAGATCATGCTTAAAGCTCCGCAAAATGTTGCCATCTAAAATTGGCGGTTGGTCCATCCATAAAAAAATTGGTGGCGGGTATTTCCTGGCAATAGCAATCGGATTTATTGGCTCCCTAAGCGGGCTGGTGATTGCCGATTACTATCAAGGACAAGGATTAAAACAATTCAATGACGCTCACCTACAAGCGCAATTGCTGGGCAATTTTAAAGATGCAGCTCTGGCGGCACAATTGCAGGGAGCGCAGCTAGATTCTTTTGTAGATAATCCTGCCAAGCTGGAACTGAAAGAAGAGCAGTTTGTCAAGAGTATTGTTCAGGCAAAAGAGCTGCGGTTGCGTATAGAGAAGTTTGCCGACAGCCAACCTGCTTGGCTGGCAGCAAAGCCGGAAGTTCTCAAAAGTTTACTGCGAGATTGCATGGAAGATTTAGAATCCTACGCCGATACTCTCAAGTCAACTTTGCAGCAAATCCAGCAATCGCAACTGTCACCTCGGGAGATAGAGTCTGCCCGAAAACTTTTGGCGACAGAAAGCGGAAAAGGTGTAAAACAGCTTAACAGCAGCCTTGAGGAATTGAGCAAAATCCTCGATATTGCCCAGCAGCAAGAGGGGCAAGGTGGTGAAGTGATGGAGGATGCTCAAGGAATGGAAAAAGCCATAATTATTATTAGTATGCTGCTGTCGGTAGTGGTGGCTGGAATGGTGGCTGACCGCACCAGTCGGGCGATCGCCAAACCAGTGGTGAGCGTCACTCAGATTGCCGAACAAGTGGCGGCCGAGTCGAATTTTGATTTGCGAGTCCCCGTCACCGGACAAGACGAGATAGGCTCATTAGCTGTGTCTCTCAATCACCTGATTGAGCGAGTTTCCCAACATACTAAAGAATTAAAACAAGCTAAGGAAGCCGCCGTCACCGCTAACACTGCTAAAAGCCAGTTTTTAGCAAATATGAGCCACGAATTGCGGACGCCTTTAAATGCGATTATCGGCTACAGTCAACTACTTTCAGAAGATGCCCAAGATGCGGGATGCGATGAGTTTGTACCTGACTTGCACAAGATTCAGAAGGCGGGCACGCACCTGCTATCTTTGATTAACGATATCCTCGATTTGTCAAAAATTGAAACGGGGGGTATGAAACTGGAAATCCAGGAGTTTGACATCGCATCCCTGGTGGACAATGTTGCGTGTGCCGCGAAACAGTTGGTAGAGAAAAATGGCAATGTTTTAGAAATAGAGTGCGATCGAACTGCGGGTATCATGCACGCAGATTTCAAGAAAGTGCGGCAGGTTTTGATGCACTTGCTGAATAATGCTGGTAAGTTCACCAAAAACGGCAAGGTTAAACTGAGTGTCAGGCGCATTGAAGGAAGCGGAAAATTGAATACAGCAGATCGATCGGCGATTGACGATTCAATACCTGTCGATGAAACTCATTCTGCGGCGATCGCTTGTCCCCTGCTGAATGTTGAAGAGTCGGATTGGATTTGCTTATCTGTTAAGGATACCGGAATTGGAATGTCGGAAGAACAACAGCACAAATTGTTTGAAGCTTTTGTGCAAGCTGACTGTTCAACAACGCGACGTTACGACGGCGCCGGATTGGGGCTGACACTTAGTCGTTACTACTGTCAGATGATGGGTGGGGAAATTTTGGTAGAAAGCGAGGAGGGGAAAGGGTCTATTTTCACTGTCCGTATACCAGCGGGAAATGGGTGATGTGATTTTTGGGCGAGAGATGTAGGGGGTAGGCAGAGGGGCGAAAATTTATGTTTCAAACCTCTGGCTTTTTGTCGAAATGTTTTAGTCTTGTCAGTGGGGGCGATCGAACAGAAAGATCAGGTTTCGCGATCGGGGGAAGTTGGGTGCGCTCAATTGTGGGGATTCGCCAGATTTTTGATGCTGTGATGAGTTTTAAGATAGTTGAATCAGGTGAAATAGTATTTGAATTAGACTTATTTCCGACCAAAGTCTGCTGGTATCTCCCCCCAAGAATCAGTATTCCACTTGAGGATGGGATTAGCATAGTCATTAATCTCTAGCCAGGCCACTGCCCGTTCTACCAAATTAAATATTTCCTCACTACTTTCATTTCGTTGTAACTTTGTTCGTACTTTCTTGTTTCTAACCCAAAGAATAGCTGTCTGTGAATCGGAATAGATAGGTAGATCTTTTCCTTCATTTTTAAGGTGTGCTAGTGCATGAACAATAGCTAAGAATTCCCCAAGATTATTAGTGCCGTTAGGTATTGGGCGTTTGTGAAAAATTACTTCGTGTGTTGTTGTGTGAACACCTTTATACTCAACAGGACCAGGGTTGCCCAAGCAAGAAGCGTCAACACAAACACTATCCATTATAATGGCATCGGTAGAAATAGCGTTTGCCTTGACAGATTGTTGCTTTCTTTTTTCAGGCTGTTGGGGAAATATTGAAGTTTGTTTTGCAAGCTCTAAGGCTGCTTCTGCTTCACCTTGGGTCTTGAAGGATTTATAAAGCGCACCACTAAAGCCTGTGATTTGCTCCTCACATTCCTGCCAACTTGAAAATATTCCTGTCTTCCTACCCTTGAAAACAGCGTAGTATTTCTTGGATACCATAAGATATAAACTTATAATTCTACTTCATGCTCTTCATAATAAGCAATCAACTCATATAGGTCTTCAACATACTTAACAAACTGTCCCATGTTTGCAAGCAAAACTCCCTTATCTAGATTTGGTGGTAGGTGTGGGTGTCCTGCTTCGTTACGACATATCCTACAAAATTGAAATATTTGCTCAATTTTGATTTCTATATCGTTTGTCCAACCATAACCTTGAGGTTTATTTTTGGAACTCTTAAATGATTGCTTGAATTCATCAAAAATTTTAGATATAAATTTTCCCGACGTTCTAGATACAAATTTGTTCTTTAATGTTTCGTCTTTAATAGCTTTTTTATAGGCATCTATTAATAAATAAATCGTTTTTTCAGATGCACCACCAAGCAAGAAAGCGCAACCTAAGTTAGAGCCTGCTTTCAATGTAATAATGGCTTCCTCAATAAATCGGACAATTACAGGATCTATAGCAGGAACTCTTTCCTTTAAAAGTTCGGGAAATCGCTCAATCTCAAAAGGAAGCATATCTCCAAGGCTTTCCTCATTTTCAATTGCTTCTTTTGCTTTGAGCAGTGCCTCCCTTAATTTGGATTCAGAACCTTGAATCTGGATGGTTCCTGTTCCATAAACCTTCACACAATTAGTAAACTTGCCATTCTGGACATCAATTCGCTGACAATTATTCTCTACTTTTTCATTAAATAACCATCGATTTCTTGCGATGAAAGACATCATTTGGCTGTAGTGTTTTTCCTGGATATCAGTCATTGAATAACTCTCACAGTTTTTTGCATTTCGATACTAAATACTAATATCCACAAATTTATTGAAATAATAAATTAGAGGAACCCTCAAATAAAAAACACTATTTAAATAGTTTCTGAAAAAAATAAACTTTGCTATTCAGAACGTCTTTACCGGAATTTCCTCGACTAGAGTGTGTAACGAAATGTCATGCTTAGAGCATTTCTGCTGCATCCATGTCTCTAATATAGTTCATGATTTGGCTCTGTGTCAATTCCCTAGTCGAAATACTAGAACTGCTTACCAACAGAGGATATAACAATCAAGATTAATCGCAGTCGATACCTTTGGCGATCGCAGGGGAAATCTGCTACTGTGAATAATATTGGTTTAGTGTACGACACCATTTCCCAGCCGCAAGAAGCATTGAAATATTTTAACCAAGCTTTACCAATTCTGCGACAAGTTGGTGATCGCATTCGGGAAGCTACGACTTTGAGTAATATTGATGCAGTAAACAATAGAAGTCAACCGCCAAGCAGAACAAATATCCCCAAAACTCCGAAATAAATAAAGTTATTTCCCTGCTATATTGCAGGCAATTAAGAGCCGCTAAACTCTTGCCCACAAAGCCAAGCCGCCGCCCCTTCCTCTAGCGGCAATTATCCCATCTTCTACCAGAAAATATGCAAAAAATGCCTGCTTCCCCACACTCAAACTAAAAAATTCCGCCTCCCGCGCTTCTCCACCGCGAATAAATCCTTGATACACAGTTTTATCCAACAATTTCACCGTAATTCTGGTAAAATCAAAAGCTAAAATATTATTAGGCAAAAACTTAGTCGGCCCCGAAAGAGTTAGTTCGATCGCCCCAACTTGCACAGAATTCTCCACCCTGCCGATTTCGCTATTCTCTTCCCCTTCAGCAACAGATTCGGCCGAATAAGCAATTTGAATTTTCGCAATCCACTGAGGGATGTAACGTCCCGCACCCAAAACAATCCCCGCTTTTTGTCGAGTCTTTTTTGTGCCGGTGATAAAGCAGAGTTGCCAGTTGCCGATTAATTGCTCGAAAGAATAGCGAATTTTGTTTTTTTTCGCGTTTTTCTCAGCTTCTAGGAGGGCGGCCACTACAGCGTCGGGAGATGGTTTAGAAGTAGATTTGGCAGCTTGTTCTAGAATAGATAGATTTTCCATTTAATAATATACAGATTTGTATTTTAAGGGTGGTAGCTGAGTCTAGATCCCCCTAAATCCCCCTTAAGAAGGGGAGTAGGGGTTGACTTTGAATGCTTCTGAACCAGCCATTGTTAACAAAGACTTTGACTGCTTCTTGTCCCCCCCTTATTAAGGGGGGCTAGGGACGATCGCATCTGTTAAAGGCCTAAGTCCTAAAGCTGCAAGACATTGATAATATTAGCTGAAGTAGCGGAGAAAAACATGGTTGCGATCGCCCCCACAGACACAGAAATCATCATCATCGGCAGCGGAATTGGCGGCTTGACTTGCGCTGCAATGCTCGCCCGCTATGGCTTTGACGTTGTGGTTTGCGAAAGCCATTCGATCGCGGGCGGGGCCGCACACGGTTTTGAACGCGACGGATTTAGGTTCGACTCCGGGCCATCCCTGTACTCAGGATTATCCTACAGCCCGTCTGCCAATCCGCTGCGGCAAGTATTGGATGCGATCGGCGAAAAACTCCCCTGCATCACCTACGATACCTGGGGTTGCTGTTTGCCAGAAGGCGATTTCGACACATCCGTCGGTGCGAGTCAATTTGGCGAAGTGCTCGCACAACTGCGCGGCGCCGAAGCAGTCGCCGAATGGCAGCAACTCCAGCGCATCATGGAACCCTACGCCAAAGCTGCCATAGCCTTGCCCTCCCTGGCTTTGCGCTTCGATTTGGGCGCTATTTTTACCCTCGGTCAATTTGCGCCGGCTTTCCTGCAAAGTGCTGGCGACGCGATCGCACTTGCAGGCCCTTTCAGCAAAATAATGGACAAAAATGTCAAAGATCCCTTTGTACGAAATTGGCTGAATTTGTTGTGTTTCCTGCTGTCTGGACTTCCCGCCGACGGAACGATCGCAGCCGAAGTCGCATTCATGTTCGCCGACTGGTATCGCCCCAATGCAGTTTTGGACTATCCGATCGGCGGTAGTGCAGCTTTGGTAAATGCCCTGGTACGCGGTTTAGAGCGCCACGGAGGGCAGTTGCTCCTAAATTCCCACGTTGCAGAAGTTTTGGTGGAAAACAACCGGGCTGCGGGCGTGCGGCTGCGATCGGGCAAAATTATTCGATCGCACAAAGCCGTCGTCTCCAACGCATCCGTTTGGGATACCCTGAAACTGTTGCCTGAAACCTCAGTCCCGCAAAGGTTTCGGCAACAGCGGCAGGCGACGCCCGAGTGCGACAGCTTCATGCACCTGCATCTGGGAATTGATGCTGCCGGAGTGCGATCGGACTTGGCTTGTCACTACATCTTCGTCAAAGACTGGGAAATAGGCGTTTCTGCCCCTCAGAACGTCGTTCTCGTCTCGATTCCCTCCCTCCTCGACCCCGACCTCGCGCCTCCGGGAAAGCACGTCATTCACGCATATACGCCCGGAAACGAGCCTTACGATTTGTGGCAAAAGCTCGTGAAGCGTAGCTATCCCGTAGGGAATCGCAGCAGCCAAGAGTACAAGCGGCAAAAACAAGCGCGCGCCGAGGTAATGTGGGAAGCCTTAGAGAGAATTATCCCCGATATTCGATCGCGCTGCGAAGTCACCTTAGTTGGGACACCCCTCACCCACGAACGGTTTTTGCGCCGCCATCGCGGTTCCTACGGGCCCGGAATTCGGGCGGGCAGCGGCTTGTTTCCCGGCCCGACAACGCCTTTAGCGGGGCTGTTTTGCTGCGGAGATTCGACGTTTCCGGGAATTGGTTTGCCCGCTGTGGCTGCTAGCGGTGCGATCGCGGCCAATACGATCGCACCTTTGTACAAACATTTGGAATTGATTCGGGAAGTTATTAGTTAGTTGTTATATCGATTCCGGTTGCACCCTCGGTGCTTGTTGACTGTTGACTGTTGACTGTTGACTGTTAACTGTTAACTGTTAACTGTTAACTGTTAACTGTTAACTGTTGACTGTTGACTGATTTGATATCATTTCGATCCAGCCGGAATTGATATTATTAGACATCTCCCATAATTATTGTGAAACAGGCATCCTGCCTGTTCAAAACCTGCTTTTTAGGAAATGTTTATTAGTTATTTGTTATATCAAATCCGCCCTTCATCGTCCTGTATTCATCTCTCTGTTCTCTGTTCTCTGACTCTGCGTTCTCTGCGGTTAAATCATTCCAATGCAACCGTAATTGATATTATTTGTTAACGGAATTATGGAAGCGCTTTCATAGCGAAGGACGCGAAGCAAGAGTAAACAATAATTGTATATACAGCAGTTCTCAATCTTGGTGAGGTATGCCCTATGCCCGATGCCCTATGCCCTATGCCCTATCCCCGCTTATCCAGCGTCCACCTCATGTTACAGAGAAAGGCTATAGTTAGTAAAATGTGACCGATATCTGTCAGCATAGAAATAGATAGTTCGATCGCAAAGAGGCCACCGTGCAACCCGTAGACTTTACAACTTTAACCGCAGCTTGCAGCGAACTGCGAGCCCAATGGCTGCCAGCGCGCTTAGAACAAGTCTACCAGCGCGATCGATTTACCGTGTCCCTAGCCCTCCGCACCATGAAAGGGCGCGGCTGGATTGACCTTTCCTGGCATCCAGTGGCCGCCCGCATCTGCGTCGGCGACCCCCCGCCCCGCATTCCCGACACCTTCACCTTCAGCGAACAACTGCGGCACCAACTCAGCGGTTTAGCCTTAGTTTCCATCGCCCCCGTTTCACCCTGGGAAAGAGTCATCGACTTGCAATTCGCCAAACGCCCCGGAGAACCAGCCCTCTGGCACCTGTACGCCGAAATCATGGGCAAGTACAGCAACGTCATCCTCACCGCCCAAGACAACCTCGTTGTCACCTGCGCCCACCAAGTCAGCGCCAAACAGTCCACCGTCCGTCCCATCCAAACCGGGCAACCCTACGAAATGCCCCCGTCTTTGACCGATGCAGTGCCGAGTTTGAGTGAATCTCAAAACCGCTGGCAATCACGAATTAGCCTGGTTCCTGGGCAATTAAAGGGCAATATGTTGAAGAATTACCGAGGGATGAGTAAAGCCTTAGTTTTGTCAATGATTCGATCGGCTTCTTTAGACCCCGAACAATCCACCGACAGCCTCAATCCCGACCAATGGCAGCAACTATTCCAGCGCTGGCTATACTGGCTGCAATGCCTAGAAAACTCCAAATTTCACCCAAGTTTTACCCCCGAAGGTTACACCGTCATCGATTGGCCGACACCAGAAAATCACAATGTAGGGGCGGTGCCCCCGTGCCCGCCCTCTGATTCTTCCTTCTCTTCGGTTCAAGAAATACTTAACAGCTACTACACAGGCGAAATCAATCAAGAAGTATTTGCCCAACTGCGGCATCAGCTTACCCAAAAACTCAACACCGTCCTGGCAAAACTGCGCCTAAAAGCCAACACATTTAAAGAACGCTTGCAGCAATCAGCAGACGCCGACACCCACAAATCCCAAGCCGACTTGCTGATGGCAAATTTGCAGCATTGGGAACCAGGAATGAAATCAATTTCTCTCCCAGACTTTGAAACCGAGGAACCCGTTGCTATTCCCCTAAACCCGGAAAAAAATGCAGTTCAAAACGCTCAAGCAATCTACAAAAAACACCAAAAACTTAAAAGAGCCCGCATTGCAGTAGAACCTTTGTTAGCAGCCGTACAGGAAGAAATCGACTATTTAGAACAAGTTGAAGTCGCACTTTCAGTATTGGAAACCTACCGCAACACCCAAGATTTGCAAACCCTCGCCGAAATCCGCGAAGAACTGATCCAGCAAAAATACCTAGACGTACCAGATTACCGCAGTACCGACAAAAATGCTGCGATCGAATTTCACCGCTACCAAACCCCCAGCGGCTTTGAATTATTAATCGGGCGCAACAACCGCCAAAATGACCAACTCACTTTTCGCACCGCCAACGACTACGACTTGTGGTTCCACACCCTAGAGATTCCCGGAAGTCACGCTTTGCTGCGTCTCAAACCCGGTACTGTGGCTGAAGAAACCGATTTGCAATTTGCCGCCGACATGACTGCTTACTACAGTCGCGCCCGCCACAGCGAACAAGTCCCCGTGGTTTATACAGAACCGAAATATGTATACAAGCCGAAAGGTGCTAAACCTGGTATGGTTGTATACAAGCAGGAGCGAATTGTCTGGGGCAGACCGCAGCAAGCTCCGGCTTGATTTATACAAAGTGCGTAAAATGACTGAGGGGCGTTTTTAGGCAAAATAACAGGTTTGGTAGCCAGAAACCCACACAAAAACCGGGCTTTTGAAGCCCTGCTACTTTATACAAAGTAAGAAAAAGTGCGATACCCCTAACAATTAATATTCCACTGTAATGTAAAGTCTTGTTACAAACAATTAAATTTTGTTGTTAAAATACCACTTAAGAGAGATGATATTTGTTTGAGAACCATTTGCAAAGAAACGTGCAACTTGGATTTCCTCACTGTGAGAAAAACACTGTGGGAACACAACGGATTTAACTATTTGTGCAGACCAGCTTTAGCTAAAGCTGGTCGTTTTTGTTGAAACATTAAACCCAAGCTCGGACAATTTTAGATTGGCGATTTTAGATTTTAGATGAAAACTGCCAATCTAAAATCTAAAATCTAAAATCTAAAATCTAAAATCCCCAAGTGCTGCTCCTAGAAAGTAAACGTCGTTCTAACAACCCCAATCACCAAATCAGAATTATTCTTATTGTGGTCGGGAGCAGTCAGCCAAATCAGACCAGGAGTGATAGCAATATTATCGCTCAACTTAAACTGATAAAAACCTTCAACGTGCAGCGAAGTATCCTTATCTTCCGGCAAAGTCCGATTAGTAGAACTCGTCACCCGCGGCTCCATACCTACCACAATCCCCGCCACATTTCCTTCTTTCAACAAATCGGGAAAAGCCAAAGTAACGGCCCAGTTCCAGATTTTTTGATCGCCCCGCTGCACAGAACCCGTAGGAGTAGCCAAGTTGGATAAAATGCGCTGGTTGGTGTAACCCGCCCAACCGCCAATTGCAAATCTCCGGTTCAACTGCCACGAAGCTTGCGCGCCGTAGGAATTGCTAGAAACTGGCAGAGTGCTATCGCTGTCGAACCCAAAGGAACCTAGACGCGCCGGGAAATTAGAAGCATTGCTGCCGGTACCGGTGACGAAGTTGTAGGAGTTAACGTAAGTTAAACCTAAAGCCATGCTCTCGCTCGGTTTGAAAGTCAACTGAGCCAAACCGCCGTAAGAGCCGTTGAACAAACCATTTCCCCGCGTCGGGCTCGCGGCGTTGCCGGCCAAATATCCCAAACTCAGCTCCAGTTTTTCCCCAAACTGATGCCGCAGAGCGATGCCAGAACCACCAGTCAAATAGTAAATCGGGTTGCGAGTACCGAAGTTAGAAAGAGCGCCGTAGCTGCCGTCTCCGTCAAAGTAAGGGTTGACAGTGTTAGCAAAATCATCAGCAGCGCCTGCGTTGGCTTCGAGAATTACAGTCGTGCTTTTGCCTAGAGGGAATTGGTAAAGCAGCGCATCTAAACCTACAGTATTGCTAGCCTCAGCAAAAGGCCCCGCATTAAACCGCAATTCCCCTTCAGCGGTTTTGGTATTATTAGTAGAAAAAGAACCCAAATTTAAAACTTGCAATCGAGTTCTCAGCAAATCTTCTCCAGAAAAACTCGTGTCGAAATTGATCCGAACCCTGCTGCCAAAAGCCGTGGCTTTATCAGCTTCGCGGCCCTCGGCATCCTCTCCCCCGGCGATACCCGCCAAACCAAATATGACTTCGCCGTTGAGTTTAGTCGTAGTTGAAAACTGATTTGCTTCTAATTCAGAGGCGCGCGCTTCCAAAGCATCGACGCGGCCGCGCAAAGTTGCCAATTCCGCCGCAAATTCTTCTTGCAACCTTTGCACAGAAGCCAAATCTTCTCGCGTCGCCAGATTTCTGGAACCGCCTTGAATCAGCTCGCTAACTTTATCCAAACACGCATTTAAACCTGCTGCAAACTCGTAGCGAGTCATCGCCCGGTTGCCGCGAAAAGTGCCGTCAGGATAGCCAGCTATGCACCCGTAGCGCTCTACTAGAGACTGCAAAGCTTGGAACGCCCAATCTGTGGGTCGAACGTCGGAAAGTTGCGACACAGATGTTACTTGGCCGGCCGCATCTTCACTGCTACTGTCTTCGGCGCTGTATTGGTTGATTTGTTCTAAAACATTCGACTGTGCTTGAGGTTTGGCACTTGGATCAGTCGATTGCGAAATCTGATCGGGCTGTGCGGCGGATTTTTCTGCGTTTAAATTAGGCAGTGGTGCGGGGGGTTGCGTTTCGCTTAAGTTGGCGGGCGCTACGGCGGGAATTTGCTCCGCGACAGGTTGTTCGGGACTTAAATTTGCGGGCGCGACTGCGGGTTTGGTTTCGCCTAAATCTGCTGCTGCAACTTCCGGTGTTTTTGCTTGTTCGGCAACTGGGGCGATGGGATCGTTAGCGTTAGCGAAGCGATCCGAAGGAAAGCCCTCGTAGAGGTTCGCACTTTCTTTCTCAATAGTTTCAACAGTCAAGTTGCTATCTAGTGACACTGATTCGGCTGTCTCAGGCTTTGCTGTCTCAGACTTGGCTGCCTCGGTTGCAGCACCTGCTAATTGCAATTTATCAGCTTGAGCTGCGGTGGCAATTTCTACAGGTTGCTCTGCTAGCGCCGTCGAAGATACGACTAAACTTCCTGCCAATACAGCGGGACTAACTAAAAGTCCCTTCCACAAAAATTTGGACATTTTTTCCTCACACCACATTACGCTCGATCGCCCGTTCCGAAGATTTAGGCGCTCGCAAATCACCCTTAGTATTCCGCCTAATAGTATTTCTTGTCAACAATCGGGGAAATCACTGCCGGAGAGTGCAGTTTGGCTGTGGCTGATTTGACAAAAACTCCGTTTATTCCCAAAATCCTTGGTTTGAGCTAAATACCTACATAGAAACCTGGTTGATGGCGGGATATTGCGTAAGTTATCCCTCAGTAAGACTAATATTGACAGCACTGGCGCTAACAAATCGTTTGATCGGCTACAAATACAAGTGAAAAAACTCAAATACGCCCTAGTTCATGAATGGTTGACGCCCTTAGCTACTGGCGGTTCAGAACTGGTAGTGCAGGAAATCCTCAAACACGTAGACGAGGCAGATGTCTATGCCCTCATCGACTTTGAATCAGCCAATCCCGAAAGCTATCTTTTCGGCCTACAGATTGGCACAACATTTTTGCAGCACTTTCCCGGAGCCCGCAGCGGTGTCCAAAAATATCTGCCATTTCTGCCGATCGCGATCGAACAACTAGATCTGCGAGAATACGACATCATCCTCTCATCATCCCATGCCGTCGCCAAAGGCATCCTCACCAGTCCCCAGCAACTGCACGTCTGCTACTGCCACACACCCATGCGCTACGCTTGGGACTTAACTTTTGACTATTTGCGTAGCAGCAAAGCCGGACGGGGCATCCAGGGTCTGCTGACGCGATATTTGTTGCATCGACTGCGGCAGTGGGACGTAATTGCCGCCAATCGTGTTGATTATTTCATCGCTAACTCTCAACACACTGCGCGCCGGATTTGGCGGTGCTATCGGCGGCGGGCCCAGGTGATTTATCCGCCGGTAAATATCGAGCGATTTTCCTTGATGCGGCAAAAACAAGACTTTTACGTCACAGTTTGTCGGTTGGTAAGTTACAAAAACGTAAGTGCGATCGTCCAAGCATTCAATCAACTCGGGCATACTCTCATTGTCATCGGCACCGGGCCAGAATTAGAAATGATTCGGCAAATCGCCAAACCCAACGTGCAAGTGATCGGCTGGCAGCCCGCCTCCATAGTGGAAAAGTACATGGCAGAGGCGAAAGCCTTTGTCTATGCAGCTTGCGAAGATTTTGGTATAGCTTTGGTAGAGGCTCAAGCTTGCGGAACACCGGTAATTTCCTATGCAGCAGGGGGCGCTTTGGAGACAGTCCTCGACATTCGCCAACACCCAGAGACAGGGACTGGTTTATTCTTTTCCTCCCAAACCGCAGCAGCATTAGTCGAGGCTGTCGAGGAATTTGAGCAGTTGCAAGGCAAATTTGAGCCAGAAATCTGCAGGTTGCGCGCTGAACAGTTTGCCTCCGAAGTTTTTGGGCAGCGCTATCTAGCTTTTGTGGAACGCTGCTATCAGGAATTTCACTCCCGTGATTTTACTGAGTCTGAGGCTTGAGAGTGCCAGAGCCCCATAGCGGGACAATCTTCCTTCTGCCTTTGTATAAGTGCCTTCAGAAGGCCTCTGGATAGGTGCCTGATGCCTTCTTCCTTCTGCCGCCAGAAGCCCTTTTCCTTCTTCCTTCTGCCTTTTGAAGCCTTCTGAAGGCAGAAAATTGAGTATTGGAAACATAATTCAGAGAACAAAGCGTCTTGAGGCTTTATGATCAGGACTGTGTGTGGTGTGAAGTGAAGGAGTAAGATGACTGCCGACAGCCAACTAATCTCCGGCAAGGTAATTCGAGCGATCGCAAGACGCGGTTTTGGGTCTGTCCTGCAAGGAGATAGACGCATAAGTCGTTCTCTACAGAGCCTCGACGGAGAACTTTTCAAGCGGTTATTCGACATCCTGTTTTCCTTATCGGTTCTGATCCTGTTTGCTCCGGTTTACCTGCTTTTGGCTTTCTTAATCGCCTTAAGCTCGCCCGGTCCTATTTTTTACGTACAGGAACGAGTAGGCAAAAACCGTAAAAGGTTTTATTGCCTTAAATTCAGAACGATGGTGGAAAATGCGGACGATATATTGCTGGAAATCATGGAAAATTCTCCGCATTTGCGTCAAGAGTTTGAGGACAATTTCAAGCTGAAACAAGACCCTCGAATTACCTGGATTGGAAGATTTTTACGAATGACCAGTTTAGACGAGTTTCCCCAGTTTTGGAATGTTTTAAAAGGAGATATGAGCGTCGTCGGACCGAGACCTTTAGTTGAAGAAGAACTGCCGAGATACGGCCGTCACATCAACAAAATTCTCACCATAAGACCTGGAATTACAGGCTTGTGGCAAGTGTCTGGTCGCAACGACATTCCCTATCCTCGCCGAGTCCAAATCGACCTCTATTACGCAAATGACAAAAACCTTTGGATGGATATGTGGATTCTTTTCAAAACAATTGGAGTTGTGATTTTTCCCAAAAATAACGGCGCATATTAATTTTTGTCCGCAGTCAGCAATCAGTAGTTAGTTTTATTTGTTACTGGCCACTGATGCTGACTACTGACAGCAAGCGACAAACTCTTTGTCAAAACTAAACAGTTCCTTGATGCCGATCGGAGAATTGTGAGTTACCGTAGAGTTTGAGAATACGGCCGGCAGCGAGCAACAGCCTCTGCCAAAAAATTTATTGTGAATTAACACAGCCTGTCAAAGGAAAATCAGATGACGCAACGCAAGCGAGCGCTAATAACAGGTATTACAGGTCAAGACGGCTCCTACTTGAGCGAATTACTGTTAGAAAAAGGATATGAAGTTCACGGCATTATCCGGCGCAGTTCTAGTTTCAATACCGATCGAATTGACCACATCTATGTCGATCCTCACAACGAGGGTGCGCGCCTGTTTCTACACTACGGCGACTTGACGGACGGCACCACTCTCCGCCGGATATTGGAAGAAGTCCAGCCGGTAGAAATTTATAACTTAGGCGCTCAATCTCACGTTCGAGTCAGTTTTGACTCGCCGGAATATACGGTTGACGCAGTAGGAATGGGAGTATTGCGGCTGCTAGAAGCAATTCGGGACTATCAGCACCGCACCGGCATAGAAGTGCGGTTCTATCAAGCAGGTTCTTCGGAAATGTTTGGTTTGGTGCAGGAAGTTCCGCAAAAGGAAACAACTCCTTTTTATCCCAGAAGTCCTTACGCCTGCGCCAAAGTTTACGGGCACTGGCAAACAATAAATTATCGCGAATCTTACGGACTTTTTGCCTGCAACGGCATCTTGTTCAATCACGAATCTCCCCGCCGTGGCGAAACTTTTGTAACTCGCAAAATTACTCGCGCCGTTGCCAGAATAGTCGCCGGCAAGCAGAAAAAGATTTTCTTGGGCAATCTCGATTCCAAGCGGGACTGGGGCTATGCTAAAGACTACGTGCGGGCGATGTGGCTGATGCTCCAACAAGACAAGCCTGACGATTATGTCATTGCTACTAACGAGACCCATTCCATTAAGGAATTTCTCGATTTAGCTTTTA
Organism: Microcoleus sp. Pol10D4; assembly: GCF_036701555.1. NCBI lineage: Bacteria > Bacillati > Cyanobacteriota > Cyanophyceae > Oscillatoriales > Microcoleaceae > Microcoleus > Microcoleus sp. Pol10D4. Next base: position 36,567 of record NZ_JAUBRA010000036.1, on the reverse strand, counting down.
CTTACGTCAATTTAGATTGGCAAAAATATGTGGAGTTTGACGAACGCTACTTGCGTCCTGCAGAAGTCGAACTGTTGATTGGTGATTCGACTAAGGCACGCCAGCAGTTAAATTGGGAACCTTCTGTAACTTTTCAGGAGTTAGTACATTTAATGGTAGATGCTGACATAAAAGCTCTCGATCAGCAAGCTAGAGGTTCTGGCAACGGATTTGATTGAGCCGAAAAAGTAGGTCGTCACTGCGAACAATTTGTAGGGGTAGTACCCCGCTATGCCCCCATTCGCCAAAGGCGCGCACCGGGGAAATTGCCCCTACACGCCGTTCACAAACGATCGGAGGATTGTTACAACTATTAGCGCGATCGGTATTCAAAGAACCAGCTTAATTGCTGACCAAATTTTGGGATGTGCGGGCCAACAAAAACATTAAAAAGATAGTTGAGGACTCGCAGCCCATAAATCTAACTTTAGGGTGTGGACGGATCGGATTGTCCCTATCTGCGGCAGTTAAAACCGATTTGTTGCTAAGCGTCTGCAGTGGCTGAAAGCTTTTTTTGGCTAAAGCAAGTATTTTAGAATTGAAATTGTCGATCGACCTTTATTCAAAATCCCGAGGCTAAAATTATGACCAGCTTGGATTTAACCAACAAACGCATTCTAGTCACGGGCGGCGCCGGTTTCTTGGGCCGTCAGGTAATCGACCAGTTAGTGAAAGCAGGGGCCGATGCTGATAAAATTTCGGTGAGTCGATCGCGCGAGTGCGACCTCCGTGTCATGGAAAACTGCAAGCGCGCCGCCGACCAACAAAATATCATCATTCACCTCGCCGCCCACGTCGGCGGCATCGGTTTAAACCTAGTCAAACCCGCTGAATTATTTTACGACAATTTGATGATGGGCGCGCAACTAATCCACGCCGCCTATGAAGCAGGAGTCGAAAAATTTGTCTGCGTCGGCACCATTTGCGCTTATCCCAATTTAACCCCAGTTCCTTTCAAAGAAGACGACCTGTGGAACGGCTATCCAGAGGTAACTAACGCACCTTACGGAATTGCCAAAAAAGCCTTATTAGTGCAACTGCAATCCTACCGCCAGCAATACGGATTCAATGGTATCTACTTGCTACCAGTAAATCTGTACGGCCCGGAAGATAACTTTGACCCGAAAAGTTCCCACGTCATCCCCGCATTAATTCGCAAAGTCTACGAAGCCCAAGAAAGGGGAGACAAAACACTGCCAGTTTGGGGCGACGGCAGCCCTAGCCGCGAGTTTTTGTATTCCACAGATGCCGCCCGAGGAATTGTGATGGCAACGCAAGATTACAGTGAATCTGACCCGGTTAATTTGGGAACGAATAGCGAAGTTAAAATTCGCGATTTAGTGGAAACCATTTGCGAATTGATGGGATTTGAGGGTGAAATTGTTTGGGAAACAGACAAACCGAACGGTCAGCCGCGCCGCTGTTTGGATACCCAAAGGGCTAAGGAAAAGTTTGGTTTTGTTGCGGAGGTGAAGTTTAAGGAAGGATTGAGAAATACGATTGATTGGTATCGAAAACACGCAGTTTGAGTGTGAAAAACCCGGTTTCTTCAAGAAACCGGGTTTTTTTAGGAAAGATGGTGAATGGAAGTAAATCAGCAGAAAGAACTTGTTAGTAAAGCTGGCTCTCCCTTACTTGGTGTACCAAACGATTAGTTTAAGTAGTTAAAACTCAAGCTATGTATGAATCGAAGGAAAAAATGCCTCCAAATTAACTCAAGTAAGACCGGAAACCCTTGCGGTGTAAAAAATTATGCCATTAATTTTCGATAAATTAACACACTAAGTACGGAAGACGCGGCATATTTAGCCTTTCATACCGTAAATCAGCAACGCCGAATAAGAATGGAAGGGCGGGTTTTACAAACAATCTGTGGGTAAGACCAACAATATAGTAAACCCGCCCCCACTCCGGGCGGTAAATCGCAATTGCTTTCGATCGATAAAAAAGCCGATCGCAACTTATGCCAATCTGCGTTTTGGGCGATCGACTACCTCTAAAGGAATATTCAAAAAAACATTTTTCACAAGTTATTAAAATTTATTATACTACTGGTCAGGTGCAGAGCGTAAATATTCTCTCACTCCCTATACAAAATAAAGCCTGACCGAAAACAATTTGGTCGCCAGCCCCGCGATTCATTCCTTTGCAGGCTGACTGATTGAGTAAACTTTTCAATTCTAAAATCTAAAATCTAAAATCAAATGACCCCCGACAAACCCGGCTTCAGCATTAGCGCGACCGCCATTCGTCGCCACATCGGCACCCTCATGCTGACACTTGCTATTATAATCGTGGGCTTTTTCTACATCACCCAACTGCCTGTTGACTTGCTACCATCCATCACCTATCCCCGCATCGGCGTGCGCTTAGACGCCCCCGGAGTCTCCCCAGAAGTAGCAATAGACGAAGTTACCCGCCCACTCGAACAAGGACTTTCCGCCACTGAAGGCGTTATCCAAGTTTTCTCCCGGACTCGCGAAGGACAAGTCAGCGTCGATTTATTCTTCAAACCCGGGGGCAACATCGACCAGGCCCTCAACGACGCCACCGCCGCTGTCAACCGCATCCGCAACCGACTTCCCGATACAGTTGAATCGCCCACTCTCTTCAAAGTTGACCCTTCCCAGCAGCCGATTTACGAATTTGCCCTCACTTCCGACTCCTTGCAAGGAGTTGATTTGCGCGTATTTGCAGACGAAGAATTATCCAGAGAACTAAACGTAATTCCTGGAATAGCAGCAATTGACGTTGCCGGCGGCGTGCAAGAAGAAATTCAAGTAAATATTGACTTAAATCGCTTGCAATCTTTAGGTGTCAGTATTTCCGATGTTTTATCAGCGCTGGAATCCCGCAACCTCGACACTTCCGGCGGGCGGCTGCGGCAAGAAGCTGCGGAACCTTTAACCCGCACTGTGGGGCGGTTTCGGAATGCAAAAGAAATTCAGGAAATTTCGTTTCAAGCATCGGGTTCTAATCCGCCCAGACGAGTGTTTTTGCGCGATTTTGCTCAGGTAATTGACGGTACAGAAGAAGAACGAGTTAAAGTATTTCTCAATCAGAAATCCGCCGTAAAAATTAGCATTCAAAAGCAGCCGGACGCGAATACAATCTCAGTTGTAGATGGCATCAAAAAGCGGCTAGAAGAATTAAAAGCATCCGGGGCAATTCCCGAAGGCACGACTATCGTCAATACCTTCGACGAGTCTAAGTTCATCCGCGATTCTATTAGCAACGTCCTATTTTCTGGTTTAACCGGGGCTGTTTTAGCGGGGGCATCTGTATTGCTGTTCCTCGCTTCCCTTCGCCAAACTTTGATTATTGTCGTGGCAATTCCCCTCGCAACTTTAATGGCGATTATCCTGATGGGAGTTTTTGGCCTATCTCTGAACGTTTTCAGTTTGGGCGGTTTGGCGCTGGGTGTGGGAATTGTGGTCGATAACTCGATCGTGATGCTGGAGAATATTGTCGAAGGAACCAGCAATAAAAACACTGCAAACGGTCAGCGTTTAAGTAACAAGCAATTGATGCAGCAAGCAGAAAAAAGCAGCCAAGAATTAGAATCTGCTTTATTTGCTTCTACCATCACTAACTTAGTTGCTGTACTGCCATTTTTGCTAATAGGCGGCTTAGTTGCCTTACTTTTCAACGAATTAATTCTCACCATCACCTTTTCCGTCGCCGCCTCTCTGATTGTCGGATTGACAGTTGTACCGATGATGGCTTCTCGGCTGCTAGCGCTGCGGGTATCCAGCGGTTTGAGCAACTTTTGGCCGCTGCGCGCATTCGATCGAGCTTTTACTAATGCTACCGCCGGCTACGGTAAATTTTTATCGGGAGTAGTGCGCTGGCGGTTGATTATCATTGCAGTAGCGATTATTGGATTGGGCGGTGGCAGTTGGCTAATGGCTGGTCAAATCCCCCAGGAAATATTGCCCAGAATTAATACCGGTCAAGCGAGATTGTTTGCTTTGTTTCCTGCCGGCACAAATTTGGCAACCAACCAAAAAATCATGGCAGAAGCGGATAAAATTATCCTCAGCCAACCAGAAACTCAATACACTTTGACGACAGTGGGCGGGCTGTTGTTCGGCAACAATACGGTTGAGAATGTGCTGCGCGGTGGCTGCAACATTACGCTGAAACCTGGCACTAATACATTGGATTTTGTGCAGCGAGTTACGAAAGAATTGAATAAAAAAATTGATTTGCCCAAAAATACTCGTTTGCGCCTGAATCCAGAAAACGTGCGGGGTTTGGTTTTAACTAATTCGCCAGTGCGCGGCGCGGAAGTTGATGTCCTGCTTCAGGGCGAAAACGAACAAATATTGCAGCAAGCCGGCCGCGAGATATTGGCAACTTTGGATCAGAAGGTAAATTTAGCTACTTTTCGCCCGGATGCAGACCCGCAGCAAACGGAAGTGCAGATTCGCCCCAACTGGGAACAAGCAGAAATCTACGGGTTGAATGCGAGGCAAATTGGAGAGGCGATTCAGACAGCAATTCAAGGTTCTGTTCCTACGCAATTGCAGCGGGGAAACCGTTTGGTTGATGTGCGGGTACAATTCGATCGCGCTGCTGTTCAATCGATTTCCGCACTAAAATTTATCCCTTTAACTGCTAGGGATAACAGCATTATCCGCTTGAGCGATGTGGCGAATATTGAACTGGGAAAAGCGCCTGGGGAAATTCAAAGGCTTAACCAGCGCCAAGTTTTCATGATTGCTGGGAATGTTAATAAGGGCGCGAGTTTGGGCGATGCTTTGAAACAAGTGGATGCAGTTTTGTCGGAAATCAAATTGCCGCAGGGAGTGCGAGTTATACCGAGTTCTGCGGCTGAAACTAACCGGGAATTGCAAAGTTCGCTGATTGTTTTGGGTTCTTTGGCGGCGTTTTTGGTATTTGTGGTGATGGCGGTGCAGTACAATTCGCTTGTCGATCCGCTGGTGATTATGTTAACGGTGCCGCTGGCTTTGGCTGGGGGGATTTTCGGGTTGTATGCGACTAAAACTCCGATCGGCGCAACGGTGATTGTGGGGGCGATTTTGCTGGTGGGAATTGTGGTAAATAATGCGATTATTATGGTGGAGTTGGCGAACCAAATTCTGGAAGACGAAAAGGTCGATCGCACAACAGCAATTCTCAGGGCGGCACCTCAGCGCTTGCGTCCGATTTTGATGACAACTATTACCACAGTTTTGGGTTTATTTCCCCTAGCTTTGGGCATTGGAGACGGTTCGGAATTCTTGCAACCGCTGGGTGTGGTGGTGTTTTCCGGTTTGTCGCTGGCGACTATGCTGACGCTGTTTATTATTCCGTGTTTCTATATTTTGCTGCACGATTTCTTCGGAATATTTGCAGCGAAGAAGAAGCCGCAGGCGGTGGCTATTCCCGTGCAGAAGGTGGGGAGAAAGACTCCGAATTTGTAAAATGTAGCGTCAGCAAATACGCACTTTTCCCACAATCCGACAGGGAATGAATTCCCTGCCTCATAGCGAAAGTCGGTTAAAAACCGACTGCTGATTGTGAGGGAAAGCCTTATCGATTTCAGTCCTCTTTCAGAGGACTTTTGCTATGAGACAGGGAATTCATTCCCTGTCGGACTGTCGGACTTACCAAAAATATCGGTGCTGCATTTGATGTTAAGCTGACGCAGCGTAATAAAATCAGCCAGTAAGGTGAATTTGACATTAGAAATTGTTTATACTACACTATATACTACACAACCTAACTGGCAAAACAAACTTAAACAAAAATGCCCTACGAAAAATTAGACATATCAGCCCCAAAACCAGTATTATCTTGGGCCAATCACGCCCTAGGCGAAAAAGAAACCAAGATGACCGCAAACGTAGCATCTTTGCCCTTTGTATTCAAACACGTCGCACTAATGCCCGACGTACATTTAGGAAAAGGTGCTTTAGTCGGTTCAGTAATTGCCACAAAAGAAGCGATTATTCCCGCTGCTGTGGGCGTGGATATTGGCTGCGGGATGGCTGCGATTAAAATGCCATTCAAGGCTGAAAAATTAGAAGGCAAACTCAAACAAATTCGCCTCGATATCGAAGCTGCAATTCCTGTCGGATTTTCCGAAAACAAGGAAGTAGAAAAAACTGTCACTAACTGGCAAGGATGGGGAGAATTTAAAGAACTTCATCAAGGTGTGCAGTATCAAAACAATAAAGCCTTAAAACAAATGGGTTCCCTCGGCGGTGGCAATCATTTTATTGAGGTTTGCGTTGATACTGAAAACTTTGTTTGGCTGATGCTGCATTCCGGTTCTCGCGGTATTGGAAATTTGCTCGCACAGCAGCACATCGAGACTGCTAAAGATTTAGCTAAACTGGCAGAAATTAATCTGGCTGACAAAGATTTGGCTTATTTTGTAGCGGGTACGCGGGAGTTTGCTGCTTACTGGCACGATTTGCAGTGGGCGCAAGATTATGCTCGTTTTAATCGCGATGTGATGATGAATCGGTTTAAGCGAATTGTGGAAAAGCACGTCGCGGGTGGCAAATCTGTTAAGCCGTTATTAGAGGTGAATTGCCACCACAATTACGCGGAAAAAGAGGTGCATTTTGGCGAAGATGTGTATGTGACTCGCAAGGGTGCTGTGCGCGCGGATGTAGAGGATTACGGAATTATTCCGGGTTCGATGGGGGCGAAATCTTTCATTGTTAAAGGGAAGGGAAATGCTGAAAGTTACTGTAGTTGCAGTCACGGTGCGGGGCGGTTGATGTCTCGAAATCAAGCGAAGAATGTATTTACTCTCGATGATTTGGTGCGGCAGACTGAGGGGGTTGAGTGCCGCAAAGATGAGCAATTTTTAGATGAAATTCCGGGGGCTTATAAGCCGATTGATGAGGTGATGAGTCAGCAGTCGGATTTGGTGGAAGTTGTGGCGACTTTGAAGCAGGTGGTTTGTGTCAAGGGTTGACAGAAACTGGTTTATTTGTACTTCACTTACCTGGAAAGTGCTTTATGGGAAGAAGGGGGAAATTGAGCTTAACTCGATTTCCCCCCTCTTGACAAACGCTTTGTTTTCTGAAGCTTTTCTCTAACACACCATTTGTCTCGACTCAATTTCTAGCAAGCGCAGCAGTGTTTCATCGCCCTTGGCCTTGGCTGCTTCCTTTCTACGATCGAGAATATTGCAAAGATTCGCCCGGTGCACTTGCGCCACTTCCATAACTGTTGGGTAAGATTTAACCGCCCCAGGGGCGTTAGCTGCTGCGACATCCCGATCGCCAGCTTGAGCATCTCGCTTTTTGGTATAGTTTGGGCCGCCGTATTTTCTGGGGTTGGGAATGTGTCTCGGATACCGATAGTTCCAGTTTTGCCCCCGGTATTTGCCCGCGACTTCCCCTTCGACCATATCAACTGTCGGAATGTCGTACTCGTAGTTTGAACCGCGATAAGTGAGTTTCATATTTTTTGATCCTTATATTTATGGAGATAAAAAGGGCAGTCAGGTCAGGGTTGGTTTTCTTGGCTAAAACTTTTTTAGTTTCTGTATTCAATTATACGGTTTTTTGAGATGAATCCGCTTTATTTACAAAAATTAATATTTGGAGGGGGGAGACGGCAAGAAAAAACCCGCCGCAGCGGGTTTAATCCAGTTTTTGACTAATTCGAGCAGCACCCGGAGCGAAACTGCTTCGCTTGGGAAGAACTAGCCGACTGTCACCTGATCGGTTTGCACGTTTGTGGCACCTTCTTCCGCAGAGGCGATCGCCACCAACTTGTCGAGAATTTCCTGACTCGGAACTTGACCTTTGAGAACAACGGTGCTGCTGAGCTGAGCCACATAAACAGTCTCGATATCAGCAACTTCTGCATCGGCGTCAAAAGCTAAAGCAACCCGCTTCGCTAAGCCGCTTTCGTCAAAATTTCCGTCTGGGCCGACTTTCGCAGGAGCGATGGATTGCGCTTGTGCTGCTTGCTGTACTACTTGTGCCATCGGTTCAGCCTGGGGTGCAGGCTTTTCGAGTCCGAACAGTCTTTTAAACCAACCCATAGTAGTTGAGTCTCCTGAAAATACACTTTTTACACAATAGCTCTAGAAGTCCAAAAGACTTGTAATTGTTGCAAAACTCAGTGAAATTTCTCACAATGTTTTCCGGCAGACTTTTACAATCTCAAATTTACCCTGATATCTAGATGTTGATTTGGCTATTTTATGTATATGACGATCGCTACGCCTTGGATTGCAGACCAGTAGTCGAAATAGTTCCCACTTTTACCTTGAACAAACTGCACAGCGCGCCGGATTACATTCCCGGTTTGTTTAACTACCCAGGACATCTTGTGCTGGTCATCGAAGTGCGATCGCTGATACAGGGACTTTGCCCTGCGCTTAATTGGGGGTAGTCCTGCATATACGCTGTAAATCTAATTCTTAACTTTTTATATCATTTCCGGTTACACTCATACATGATGTTGACGGTTGACGGTTGACTGTTCACGGCGTCAACAGTGAACAGTGAACAGTCAACTCGAATTTACTATTCCGATGCTAACGGATTTGATATTAGATAATATTGTTCTGCTTCCGACCAATTCAGTTTAAGCAAGGAATCATCTCCCCATGTCAGCTTGAGACTCGGCTTAAAGGCTGTCACCCCTAAAGCGCTAATAATTTGCGCTGCGACAGCTTTCGCCAGTAGCGGTGGTACAGAATTTCCGACTTGGCGAAAACCGTGCCATTTTGTGACGTGAAATCTAAACCAGTCAGGATAAGAATGCAGTCGCGCAGCTTCTCTGACTGTAATGCACCGAGAGGCGATCGGGTGAATCGGTCTCGGCGAAGTATAAGCCCCCCTCGCCCTGTCGGTTCCTGCCCTGAGAGTGTTGCAAACTCCCTGGGGGTGAAGCTTGTAAAAACGGCTGATCGGCTCTTTTTCCCCGTGTTTGGCTGCATGAAACCTTTCCATACATTCCTGAGAATGTTTAGTTCGCAAACTACAAGAGAGGATTTGTCGATCGTACTCGCGATCGTAGGAATAATCATCATCCAAACCATCAATTCCGCGCATTATACTCGCATAATTGCTGCACTTTCCGTACTCCGCCATCACCCAATCTCGGTGCAGCAACTCGCTGTAGTTTTCCACCTCCGGCAAATCTCCAATCGCATCCCAAACTGTCGGGACAGCAGGTAAATTAATTTTTTTATAGCGTTTAGGAATTTTAATTTTCGGCAGTATAGTAGTTTGCTGAGGGTATTTTGGTAGCTCATAACCTTCTTTGCACCCAATCAAAAACAATCGTTTGCGAGCTTGCGGCACTCCATAGTTAACAGCGTTGAGAACTTGATAATTTTCTTCTACTTTATAGCCCCGTTTCAGAAAAGAGCTAATTAAAACATTCAGGAGTTCTTTGTGTTCTCCTGATGCAATTCCCGGCACATTTTCCATTACAAAAAACTTGGGCTTTAGCTCCAAAACTAAGCGCTGAAAGTGAAAAATTAGAGAATTTCGTGGGTCATCCACATCGCGCTTGCCCATCATCGAGAATCCTTGACAGGGCGAACCGCTGATTACTACGTCAATCTCGCGCCGCCCGATCGCCGATTTTTTCCGAATTTCTGAGCCCGTAAGCTGTGTGACATCTTTGCACAGAATAGAACACAGCGGGAAATTAAACTCGTGTGTGGCGCAGTGAATAGGGTCAATTTCGACTGATGCAAGTACATCAAAACCTGCTTGTTCAAAGCCCAGAGTCATGCCGCCCGCGCCTGCAAATAAATCAACAGCGATCGGTCGCTTTTTCCGATTGCTTGGCATAACATTTCAATAAAAAAGTTGCTTTAATAGAACTTAAGGAAATCAACCGCGTTTCTGGTAATAAATCGTGGGTTTGTCTACGATCCAGCCACAAAGGAACCGGGTTTATACATAACCTTTCAATACGAAAAATGCTTTAATAAGCTGTATTTAATTTGACATTTTTCATTATTTCCGCAGCGGCCCGATCGCACACACCCACATCTCCGAGACTTTCGCGCATTTCCCGATAACCCGCCAAAGTTTGCTGGCGTCGATCGGCATTTTGCAGCAATTCCAGTGCATGGTTCACTATATTTTCCGCAGTCGCCTCGTCTTGCAGCAACTCCGGGACGATCGGCTTCATTTGCACCAAATTGGGCGGAGACATAAAAGGAATCGAAAATTTCAGCACATGGCGAAAAATCCAAGCCGTAATTGGACTGACGCGATAGAGGACAACTTGCGGAACATCCAGCAAAGCCAACTCCAGATTAACAGTACCAGATTTAGTAATCGCCAGATCGGCAGCGGCCAAGATTTCCAGAGTTTGATTTTCTAACAAAGTAGCCCGCAAACCGTAATTCTCGATCGCCTGTTCGATTTTGCTGCGAAAAGCTTTATTAGCAAGCGGAATCCAAAAATGAACTTCCGGCAATTTAGCTTGAATAATTTGAGCTGCCTCAAATATAACCGGCATCAGGTACTTGAGTTCTTGGTGTCTGGAAGCGGGAATTAGGGCGATCGACACCTGTTCCGGCACAATTCCCAAAGTTTTGCGGGCAACTTCCCGGCTGGGCGCAGATTGCATTCTATCCACCAAAGGATGACCGACCCAACTCACTTGGGCTCCTTTTTTTTGATAATAACTAGCTTCCTCTGGGAAAATTGCCAAAAGTTGGTCGCAAATACTGACAATCAGATCAGTATTGCGAGGAGAAATCGACCAAACCCATTCTTGAGGTGCGATGTACCAAACCACGGGCAAATCAGGCAAACAGCGACGGATATAGCTGCCAATACCGAGATTAGGAGTCAAATAATCAATCAATACAACAGCATCCGGGCGGAAGTTTTTGAGATATTGTTTAGCTTTTTGCTGAACTTTGATTGTGGGCCAAATGTACGGCACTGATTCTATAAGGCCCATAGAACCAATGCCCAAAGTATCACCTAAAATCGTAGCACCCGCTTCCGCCATACGAGGGCCGCCCAATCCGGTTATTTCTAACTCCAAACCAGCGGCGACAGCGTAACGTTTTAAGGCTGCAACTAACAAAGCTCCTTGCAAATCGCCCGAAACCTCACCAGTGCTGATAAAAATTTTCATATTTTGAATTTATACAGGTGAGATGTTTGCTAATAACTCGGTAACAGCATCATATTGATCGGGCATATTAGCACAGCGTAGCAGTAATTCTAAGTCCAGATCGGGAATGAATGTACTCCGGGCCATCTCCTGATAATTTTCACCTGTTAAGTAATAGATAGATAACTGACTATTTTGCCAAAACCAGACTTCCCGAACGCCCAATCTTTTGTAGAATTGTAGAGTATTTATCCCGCCACTGGTAATTACCACTTCAATAGCAATATCTGGGACTATTTTTTGCGTTCCTATATCATAAGAATCATCTGGCTCTTTTCTACCGCCTAATTCTCTGTTACCTAGAGTCGGGCCGCCCTTGCCGTAAAATCGAATCCCATTTGCTCTCATATATGCCTCTAGCAGCATACAGAGAGTTTTCTTGATTATTTCGTGTTCGGGCGAGACAGTTATAATTTGCAGTTTTTTATCGAGATAGAAAAACTTCACACCTCTGACATCTTTAAAAGCTGCTTCTATCGCTTCAAATTGCTCCCAACTAACATCTGAGAACCTGATGCAGCCATCTTGTTCTGTTTCAGGGGATGTAGATTTGACTGAAGTATATACTTTCATCGGGCAACAGTCGCTTAGTTCATAGGTTTATTCTACCTCATTTACTTTTTGCCAGGAATCAAACCGCGCCGCCCTTTGGTTATAGACTGCTGCACAAATCTCTGCAGGTGCTGCAAGTGGGGATTTTCCGGCAACAAATCCAACTGTTCCAAAGCTCGATCGAGAGTGTAGCCAGAACGGTATAAAATACGAAAAGTTTTCTTCAAAACCAGCAAATCTTCTGCGGTAAAACCAGCGCGTTCGAGGCCTATTTTGTTGATTGCTCGCACTCTCGAAGGATTTCCCTCGACTAGCATATAAGGAGGCACATCTCGATCGATCCTGCTCAAGCCGCCCACCATAGACAAGCGGCCGATGTGGACAAACTGATGAACGCCCAAAACACCGCTCAAGCGGGCTTGAGACTCGATTTTAACGTGTCCGGCTAAGGCTACAGCATTGGCGATAATTACTCGATCGGCGATCGCGCAATTGTGTCCCACATGAACATAAGCCATCAATAGATTATGATTGCCAATTGTCGTGCTTTCTCCGGCTCCTGTAGCGCGGTTGATTGTCACGTATTCCCGAATCAGATTGTTGTCGCCAATTTTCACCCTAGTCAGAGAACCCTCGTATTTCAAATCTTGAGGTTCCAAACCAATCGCCGCACCGGGAAAAATTTGATTGCGAGCGCCTATTTCTGTTAGCCCGTCAATAATTGCATGAGCGCCAATCTTAGTCTCCGGCCCGATTTTCACTCTTTCCCCAATTACAGCATAAGCTCCCACTTCTACAGTCGGGTGAAGTTCAGCGCGGGGATGAATCACAGCAGTTGGGTGAATCAAAGTAAGCATTTTTCAGTTGTCAGTTGTCAGTTGGCTGTTGTCCGTTGTCTGTTGACTGTTGGCTGTTGTCTGTTGGCTGTTCTTAGTTATAAATTACCAATTACCCGTTACCAATTCCCCAATTTAATCTACCATCGAAAACGTCAATTCTCCTTCACAAACTTTTTGTCCGTCTACTTCAGCCAGAGCCTGCATTTTTGCGAAGCGGCGGCGTTTTACCCACAGCAATTCTACAGTCATCAGCAACTGATCGCCCGGTACAACCTGACGACGGAACTTGACTTGATCAATTCCGGTAAACATCCACAATCCTTGCTTGATGTCGGGCAACTGAGCCAGAACAATACCGCCAACTTGAGCCATCGCTTCGACAATTAATACTCCAGGCATAATCGGTCGTCCGGGGAAATGCCCTTGAAAATGCGGTTCGTTGAAAGTCACATTTTTAATTCCTACAGCCTTCTCGGACGGCACGTAATCAACAATCTTGTCAACCAGTGCAAAAGGATAGCGATGAGGCAATAATTTCTGAACTTCTTCGAGAGTAAAAGTAGATTTAACCGCTGGAGAATCTTCACCGTTTTTGGTGGAGACGGATTCAGAATTAGCAGTATTGAGGGTGTTAACTTCAGTCAGCGTAGACATTGCTTGAAGACTTTTGAGTGTGGTATGGCAGAAGGAAGAAGGAAGAAGGAAGAAGGAAGATGCAATCTTCACAGATCACCTGTTTTTTCCTAACTTTTCTCTAGCGTAGCTAGAGCTTCCGCTTTCAGGACTTGGGCAAGTTGGACGTGCAGGTTGTGACTGGCTTTGTAAGCCAAGTAGTGAGCTTTTGGCCAAGTTCCGAGCAGACTGAGGTCGCCTGCTAGGTCTAGGATTTTATGGCGCACCGGTTCGTTTGCAAATCTCAAAGGCGGGTTGAGCCAACCGGATCGATCGCAAACTAGGGCGTTCTCTAGGGTACCACCTTTGATCAAACCTGCTTGTCGCAATTGGTCAACTTGGCGAGCAAGTCCAAAAGTGCGGGCTGGGGCGATCGCGCTAGCAAAACTTTCTGCCTCTGGCGACCAACTGTACCATTGATTGCCGATCGCCTGTTCCTCAAAATCAATTCCGTAACTAAATCGAGTTTCGGCTGAGGGTAAAGCCGCTGCAAAAGCATCCCCGTGGCGCACCCAAATTGGCTGTTCTAGGACGAAGGAGGAAGTGGGGTATTGCTTCGATTCTTGAGGAACTAAGCCGGTATGGGCGATCGCCTCTACCCAAACCAGAGCCGAACCGTCCAGCAGCGGCACTTCCGGCCCATCTACCTCTATTCGAGCATTATCCGCTCCCATCCCCGCCAAAGCCGCTAATAGATGCTCTACAGTGCGAATTTGAGCATCGATACCTGCCAGTTCAGTTGAAAGTGCAGTCTGAGAAACCGCCTCAATTTTTGCAGGAATTCTCGGAGCACCAGGCAAGTCAATTCTGACAAAATAGCGGCCTTCCCCAACCTCCGCAGGCAAAACTCGGACGCGAGTTTGTGTGCCGCTATGCAAACCGATTCCCGACAGTTCAAATTCAGATTTGAGGGTGTGAATAGTCATTTGGAAGATGGAAGATGGAAGATGGAAGATGGAAGATGGAAGTTAACAGTAGGTTGCGCCGAGCCGCGCACCTTAGACATGATTTGTAGGGTGCGCCGAGGCGCAGCTTACTAATTAGCAATTAGCAATTAGCAATTAGCAATTACTCCTAACTAATAACTAATGACTGCTGACTAATGACTCTTCGTTAATTAGAATCGCTCACCAATTCCAAAGTGAATTTGATTGTCGCCAGTGTCGTTGATACCGTAATCGATCCGGATCGGCCCTAAAGGAGATTGAATCCGCACGCCGAGGCCGTAACCGTAACCGCTACCAGGCTTTTCGCGGATACCGGCCGGGTCGCCCGGGACATCTTTGCCCGTACCCAAGTCAGTGCCAGCATCCAAAAATAGCGCTCCGCCGATAAACGAAATAATCGGGAAACGGTACTCAACGCTGGCTTCTAGGAAACTGCGACCGGCTCCCAGGTCGCCTTCGGCGTACCCGCGTACCGAGTTGGCGCCGCCCAAGGCAAAGGCTTCATAGGGAGGCAAATCCCCGAATATGGTGCCGCCTTTAACACTAAATGCCAGGGTTTGAGGGCCGGGGGTAAAGTTAGTGTACTTGACTGGTAGGTACAAGCTGTAGCTGGCCCGCAGGCGGTTTAAGAGGATGCTGCCGGAACCTACAGGAATCGATTGTTCCATGCCAAATCTGAGCAGGGAACCGCTAGTGGGGCGGAGGGGGTCGTTGCGCCGATCGCGCACTGCACCTGCTTGCAAAGTTGTCAAGTCATCCGAACCAGAATCGCTAAAACTCAACTGGTTGCCGAGTTCGTCCTCGGACTCGCGCCGGCCTTTGCGATCGGTAATTGAGACTCGCTGGTACTGCAAGCCGACTGAAGCTGTCCACTCAGAATCGGCAAAAGGATTCCGATCCAGGGGACGGGTGAAATTGATGCCGGCACCGGTGCGGACGACGCGGGGTCGATCGTCGTTGGGCAATCTAACTTCCCGTTCGCCACCGTCAAAAATCACGCTGATTGATCGTCTTCTAAACGCATTAATCGTATAAGAAGTCCGGTAAGGATCGCCCGCAATCCAAGGGTCAGTAAAACTCAGGTCAAACAGCGTTTGGCGTTCCCCGATTTGTACTTCAGCCCCCAATTTCTGGTTCCTACCTCTCAAGTTTTGCTGCTGGTAACTCAGCGTACCGAACAAACCCGTCGCGGAACTCAAACCTGCACCAGCCGCCAGAGAACCGGTATTTTTCTCAATGACGTTAACAATTACTCTTGCCTTGCGGGGGTCAGTCGTTCCCGGTTCCAAGGCAAGTCGCACGTCTTCAAAAATTCCCAAACCAAACACCCGCCTCAAATCTCTTTCCGCCTTGGTGCGGTTAAAGATGTCTCCGGGCTTAAGTTCTACTTCACGGGTGATGACAAACTGACGAGTGTTGCCTCCGATCGGCTGACCCGTGGCATCTGTTGCCTCTCCCTCCTTGTTCAGGAAGCGGACATCAACGGATTCGATCTGGCCTTCTGCCACTACCAGGGTGACAGTTCCGTCGTCTCCTACTTGCGGGGCATCAGTGATTTGGCCCAAAACATAGCCGTTCTCTTGATACCAGGCATTAATTTTTTTCACTCCCTCCTCAAAGCGGCGGAGGTTGAGAATTTTGCCGTATTGATCGCGGAAGCTTTCGTCAATTACGCTTTGGGGCAGCACTTGCTGACCGGTGATTGTCACTCCCCGCAGCACCGGATTTGGCTGCACAATAAAAGTCACCCGGACGCCCAACGGGGTGTCTTCCGGTACTGCCCGCACGTTTCTGAAAAAGCCCGTGGCAAAAATGGCGTTGATGTCTTGTTGCAGTTGGCTGCGGTTGGTCGTGCGTCCCGGCTGGGTGCTGATGACTCGGTAAATTTCGCTTTCCAAGTCTTCCGTCGCCCCGGTGACGGTAACTTCTGCAACTAGCACTTGCGGTTCAGCCGCCCCGGCGGGTGCAGGGGTTTGTCTGGGCTGCGGTGCTGGGCCAGGGGGCAATGGGGGAACGGTGTCGGTGGGCGGTCCCGTCGGGGCCGGTATTGTTGGAACTTGGGCGTTTTGAGCGATCGCCCCGGATTCCTCTGGTTTCCCTAGCTCTGCTGCGATCCAGGCGGGCGTTACAGCCGCTTCCGATGGGGGGAGCGAGCTTTCCTGTTGCGCCTCTGGCAGCGCGTTTTGGCTGCTAGAGGCGGGGGAGGGGTTGGATGCTAGCTCTGGTTTGAGTTGAAGGCTCGGAGGTGAAACCGGGGAGGGCGGCTCTGTGACTAGCCTTGGGGGTTGTTCGCTGTTGGGTTCTCCTCTGGCAGGGGCCGCCGCTATTTTTAGGGCTTC
Organism: Microcoleus sp. Pol10D4; assembly: GCF_036701555.1. Classification (NCBI taxonomy): domain Bacteria; kingdom Bacillati; phylum Cyanobacteriota; class Cyanophyceae; order Oscillatoriales; family Microcoleaceae; genus Microcoleus; species Microcoleus sp. Pol10D4. The sequence goes on along the minus strand of NZ_JAUBRA010000036.1, from coordinate 20,046 downwards.
CCCTTTGCTGGTTTTAGCGGCTTTGCGGTTTTGAGGAGGACTTTCAGTTAATTCTGGAATGGGGCGATCGGGTAATTCGATCGACGGGGCGGGCGGAACGGCAGCCAAAGCTTCCTCTGCTGATTCAGAGTAGGATGTTTGGCCACTTGCCGAATTTGATAACCCGAATGTTGCTGAGACAGTAAAAACTGCCACCAATACAGCAGATAAACGCATTTTTGTTCACTTTTTTGGGCAATCCACACACCACATTAGTCATTATTCATTAGTCATTAGTCATTAGTTATATAAGTCGGTGGAATTTCGCGCTGACCGCTAATTGATGACTGTTGACCGCTGATTGCTGACATCGAAAGAGAAGGGTGACAAACTGTGCAATTCTAGCGCATTACCAAGGTCTCTAGACTTTCTGAGCGAGAACCCGTTGGAGAACTTGCTGGTAAGCGGTTTCTACCGATCCTAAATCGCGACGGAATCGGTCTTTGTCCATAACACGGGCGTCGGGGTCGGCTTCTGCGTTGTCCCAGAGGCGGCAGGTGTCGGGACTGATTTCGTCGGCGAGGATCAGATTTTGATGTTGGTCGATACCGAATTCTAGTTTGAAGTCTACCAGGGTGATGCCACACTGGGTGAAAAATTCTTTGAGTATTTCGTTAATTTCGCGGGCGGCGATTTCTAGTTGGTCTACTTGTTCGGGGGTGGCTAGCTGCATTAACTGGAGCCGGCCGGGGGTCAGCAGCGGATCTCCCAAATCGTCGTTTTTGTAATAAAACTCGACCAGCGGCGGATTGACAATTGTGCCGAGGGCGAGTCCGGTTTGCTTGCAAAGACTGCCGGCGGCAATGTTTCTGACGACGACTTCCAATGGCAAGATTTGGACGCGACAGACTCGCATTTGATTGGGGGCCGGCGTGTCGATGAAGTGGGTGGGAATGCCTTTGGCTTCTAGCATCCGAAACAGGTGGGCGGATACGGCGCAGTTGATTTCGCCTTTGCCGACGATGCTGCCGCGTTTCTGGGCGTTAAAGGCTGTGGCGTCGTCTTTGAAGTGGGTCAGCAAAATTTCGCTGTCTTCGGTCGAGTAGAGGATTTTGGCTTTGCCTTCGTAGAGTTTGCGATCGGCTGACATGGCGATTAATAATGTAGATGAGTTTTAGATTTTACAGTAGCTCGATCGGGCGTTCTTGGCGAGTTTTTGGATCTCGGCTGTGCCGCTCATTCTCTGACAAAGAATTTCTTGAGGGTACAAGCCCCCAGATTTATCCGTGGAATCAATCCAAAATCTAAAATCTAAAATCCTTAAGCCCCCGCATTTATCCGTGGGGTCGCCTCCAAAATCTAAAATCTAAAATCTAAAATCGAATGAGGGGCAAGTACACCTGTAGGTAGATACCGTCATCGGCCCCGGCATAAATGATTCTTGACAAAGGACAATAGAGATTAAACCTGCTGGGTTGGCGAGCCGTGCTGACTAAACCTCGCCAACGAGACAGGCGCTTAAAAAACATCTATAAAATGGCTGATTTATGCAAGACAAAAAAATTCATATTCTCTTGGTAGAAGATGATGAGGTTGATGTGATGAACGTCCGGCGAGCTTTCAAAAAAAATAACATCGTCAACCCCCTCTACATTGCTGCCAATGGATTAGAAGCTCTATCTATATTGCGGGGAGAAGGAAAAACCGATCCTCCCATGCCTCAAGCGCGTCGGTTGATTTTGCTGGACTTGAATATGCCGAGAATGAGCGGGATCGAGTTTTTGCAAGAATTGCGACAGGATGAATGTTTGAGGTCGATTCCGGTAATCGTCCTCACGACTTCTAATGAAGATAGAGATAAAGTAAAAGCTTATAATTTGAATGTAGCGGGCTATATTCTTAAACCTGTTACTTTTTCTAACTTTGTGGAAGTTATGGCTACCCTAAACAGATACTGGATGCTGAGCGAAATTCCCTAAAAGAGGGAAAATTCAATAAAAAATTTATTTTTTAATGTAGCTTGGTGATTTTTCAGCGTGGCATTTATTTTAATTACTTTTTGTAAGCCGCAGCTTTTTCGGAGTAATCCACAATTCGGTTGTTATGGACAAAATTCTCAAAATTCTGATAGTTGATGACGATGCAGTCGATCGAATGGCGATCAAACGTTCGCTCAAGTCCGCTGGTGTTTCGGCAGAAGTTACAGAAGCAGAAGACTGCGCGGATGCGCTGGCCCAACTCTCGGTCAGTAAAAATTCTATGCAGGCTACCGCGAAACTCTCCCAACAAAATAAATCTCAACCTTTAAGCGAGGTTGAGGAGACAGAAAAGGGGCTGCTATTAAATCAAATATTTGAGTGCAAATTTGACTGCGTATTCCTCGACTACGGATTGCCGGACGGAGACGGACTGAGTTTGGTAAAATATCTACGAGAAGCTGGGCTGAAAGTTCCCTTAATTGTACTCACAGGTCAAGGCGACGAACAAATTGCTGTGGAATTGATGAAGGCAGGAGCTTCTGATTATATCGCTAAAAATAAGCTTTCTCCCGAAAGTTTGTCTCGCAGTTTGTCCAATGCGATGCGGGTTTACCGCGCCGAATTTCAGGCGTTTCATACCAGTCAAAAACTCAAAGAAAGTGAGGAACGGTACAGGTTAGTTTTAGAGGGAGTGAACGACGGAATTTGGGATTGGGATTTAAGTAAAAATGAGGTTTATTGGAACGATCGCCTTTTGGAAATTATCGGTTTGTCGCGAAAGCAATTTGGCAGGACGATAGACGCTCTATACAACCGCCTGCACCCCGATGACAAGGAGGGAATTGTCGCCGCGATCGCCGCTCACTTGGAACAAGAAATAGACTATAATGTAGAATTCCGGCTGCTACACTCGAACGGTCTTTACCGCTACTGTACTTCTCAGGGAAAAGCTCAACGGAATTCCCAAGGAAAACCGCTGCGGATGGCCGGTATGATTAGCGACATTACTGAGCGGAAACAGGCGGAAGATGCTCTGGAAAGGGAACGGCAGCAACTGAGACAAATTATTACTTGCGTGCCTGTAGCAATGGCGATGTTCGATACACAAATGCGCTATATGGCTAACTCTAAAAAATGGGTTAGTCAATTCAATTTAAACTTGCCATCTCTGAATAATTTTAGCCATTACGAATTGTTTCCAGATACACCGAATCGCTGGAAAGTAATGTACCAACAAGCGCTCAAAGGTCAGGTAGTTTCTGTGAGCGAAGATGCCTGGGAACGAGCCGACGGCTCTGTTCTGTACCTGCGGTGGGCTGCTCACCCTTGGTACGATCCAGACGAGAAAGTCGGGGGAATTGTGATGGTTGCCGACAAGATTAATGAGTTGGTGGAAGCGCGGGAAACAGCCTTAGAAGCTAGCCGGGTGAAGTCGCAATTCTTGGCGAACATGAGTCACGAAATTCGCACTCCGATGAATGGGGTTTTGGCAATGGCTCAGTTGCTGCTGCGCGCTCCTCTGGAACAGAAACAGGAGGAGTGCGCTCAGACTATTTACCGCAGTGCTGAACATTTGCTGAACGTTATTAATGATATCCTCGATTTCTCTAAGATTGAAGCTGGAGAAATGCGGCTGGAAAAGTCTAATTTTGATTTGGATAGCTGCGTTGAGTCTGTGATAGAAATGATAGCACATTTGGCAGAGGAAAAAGGTATTGAATTGAATATTTTAGTTGACAATTCGGTGCCGAGAAAGTTGGTGGGCGACTCTGGCCGATTGAAGCAAGTTTTGCTGAATTTGACGGGGAATGCAATAAAATTTACAGATCGCGGTCAAGTTCTAGTTCACATAACTGTGAAACAGGGCAACCGACTGGCAGACGGTAGACAAGGGGCAAGATTGCTCTTTTCGGTGCGGGATACTGGTATTGGAATTTCGGCCGAAGGGCAAACAAAGCTGTTCCAATCTTTTTCTCAGGTAGACGATTCTCCTACTAGGCCTTATGGCGGAACGGGTTTGGGTTTGGCTATTTGCAAGCAGTTAGTGGACATGATGGGTGGCGAGATTGGAGTTCGCAGTTTGCTAGGCAGCGGTTCGACTTTTTGGTTTACTGTACCTTTGGAAAAACAGTTGCAAGTTGAGCCTCAAGATCCCGAACTTGCGGGAAAGAAGCTGTTAGTAGTCTCTGGAAGCACTTTGAGGAGGGCAGCAGTGCGATCGCTCGCTCAAAGTTGGAGGGCCCGCTGCGATGAGGCAGAAACTGCTGCTGAGGCTTTGAGTTGGTTGAACAATGCCCAGGGCGGGATTTCTCAGAATTCGGGGGAGGGGGGAAAAAGCTGGGATGTGGTGCTTGTGGACTTGCAAATGCCGGAGTTGGATGCGGAGGAATTTGCTAGGAAAGTGCGATCGACCTCGACAGTTGGCTCGTTAATCGCCATGACTGCTTTGCGGGAACAGCCGAAGGCTGAAGCGCTTTGCAGTCGGGGTTTTAACGGATATTTGATCGAGCCGGTGCGGCCAAGCCGCCTCAAGGAGGCTTTGCAGGCGCCGGTGAAGGGAACGGGAGATTTTGGGAAAGTGGAGGCTGCTAATACTTGCAAATTGCCACCAGTTAATTCTCAATATGTTACTCCCAATTCGCTGTCATCGCTGAGAATTTTGGTGGCGGAAGACCACCCGATAAATCAACAAGTTCTTGTCGAACAGTTGGCAGTTTTAGGGTATCAGGCTGACTGCGTGGTCAACGGTCAAGAAGCGCTGGATTTGCTGGCAAAAAAAAGCTATGATTTAGTGCTGATGGACTGTCAAATGCCGGTACTTGACGGCTACAAAGCGGCGCAAAAGTTGAGGGAAATCGAAGGAAGCGATCGGCATACTTTTGTGATGGCTTTAACTGCTCATGCTATGCCGGGGGAACGAGAAAAGTGTCTGGCGGCGGGGATGGACGATTATCTCAGCAAGCCTGTAGATTTAGATGCTTTGGCGACGGCCCTGAAAAAGTATGAAGCCCTAAATGTTCAAGGTGAAAATAAGTATGGAGTTAAAAGTATTAATTCGGAAAATAAATCTCAATCAGCAACAAATTATACAGAAGTTGTGGAAAAAGCGCAGGTTTTGGCTCTGCCGACACCAAGGGCGATCGCACTTCAAACTTGGGAACATAGAGAGTCCGACGGACTGTTCGACAAGAGCAGATTGGAGCAACTCGGACGAGTTAATATTAAATTGCCAGAGCGACTTTTGCAAGCTTTTGTGGCAGACGCCCAAGCTGATTTGGCTGCTGCCAAACTAGCTCTAGAAGCTAAAGATTGGCAAGCTGTGGAATATCAAGCACACCGTCTCAAGGGAACTTCTGCTAATGTGGGAGTGGCTCTGATGTCTGATTTGGCCGCACAATTGGAGCATCAAGCGCGAGGCTTTCAATCTGAACCACCAGAGGTAGAATTGTTAAATATTGAGAGGATTGAGAACATCTTAGTGAGTTTGTCCAGTCATTTAGCCCGGGTTCAAGAATTTGTGGAGACTCGAATGTTTGGTTAATATCTTACTCGTTCGGAGTCGATATTAGTGGGTGATTAAAATCCCCATTACAAAAACGAAGTCCCTCTCTAAAAGACTAACAAATAAAGCGAGCGGTACGTTACGGAGTGTGCATCCTTCCTACATATAGAAATTATAGGAAAATTTTGTTTAGTTATTCACTCCGTGTCCTCTGCGTTCTCTGCGGTTAATTAAAAAAATAATTAATTTAGCTATGAATTACGATACCAGTACAAACACTTTTTTAGATAGCAATTCATTAGAAAATGATGAAAAACTGCTAACGCCTTTAATGGTTTTTGCTCGGGAAGTTTTCTTGTATGAAAAAGAGGCTATCTCTGAGCAAGATTCTGCAAATGCTGTGCCGTACTCGCTCGATGATATCAATAATTTATGTGTTGACAATCTCCTAGCAAAGGTGGCTCGCTGCTGTCGCGACAGCAAGGTGGGAAAAAAATTACCGACGGCTTTTTACGTTCACGTTTCCGCTTTGCAGACACTCAGCCCTGTCCTCGGAATCTACGAAAATTGTGCCAGACGCACTCTGGAAAATATTGATGAAGCAACTTTAGTTAAAATTTCACTCCATCAACCTAAAATATCTTATCTTTTTTACCCTGATTTCGATACAGATGCTCATCCTGCTTTGCAAACCAGCATCCAGATTAATCTAGCAACGGGGGAAGTTAAATGTTTTGATTACAGCAACAGCGAAAATCCGCCGGTTTTGCACCGTAAGGAAACTTTTGTAGCTGCGGATTATCCCCATTACGAAAAGTTTTCCAGGCTGACTCGCAGCGAGGAAAAGTGGGGGCTGCTTGACAATACTAGCGTTATCGGCACTCGCGACGGTTGGCTCAAATACTTGGGATATTGCGGCGTAGAAATCCAAGATCATACTGTTGTCGAGCGTTTGAAACAGGAGAATAGCGAGGTATCAATTCCTAAGATCGAGCGGCACAAAGCTGCAATGGTACGCAATTCGCTTTCTAAACCTCTGCGTCTGGTTTTAGAAGCTGATTTAGTGAGAGACGGGGCGACTTTTTTTGATTACGGTTGCGGTTACGGTGGGGATGTTAAATATATTGCACAAGAGGGTTATGCTATTTCTGGTTGGGACCCATACTATCAGCCGGATACTCCGCGAATTTGTGCTGATGTTGTGAATATTGGTTATGTGATTAATGTCATTGAATCTTTGGCGGAACGACGAGAAGCTTTGCTGAATGCTTGGGAATTAACTAAGAATTTATTAGTTGTGGCGGCTCAGGTTTTGATTGACGATAGTGATCGAGGTCAAATTGCTTACGGGGATGGGGTGATTACTTCTCGGAATACTTTTCAGAAGTATTACGAACAAGAAGAGTTGAAGGTTTATATTGACCAAGTTTTGAATGTTGATGCAATTCCTGTGGCTTTGGGGATTTATTTTGTATTTCGAGATGCTGCGGAGGGTGAAGGTTTTCGTGCTTCTCGGTTTCGATCGCACTTATCGACTCCCAGAGTGCGATCGCAAGTTAAGCGGTTTGAGGATTATGCGGAAATGTTGGCTCCTTTGATGGCTTTTGTGAGCGATCGGGGCCGCCTTCCGGTTAAAGGCGAACTAGCGGAAGAATCGGCGATTAAGGGGGAATTTCACAGTTTTAATCGCGCTTGGAGGGTGATTTTGCAAGCAACGGATGCGGATGATTGGGAGACAATCGCCGACAAGCGCCGCCAGGATTTGCTAGTATATCTCGCTCTCAATGGTTTGGGCGAGCGGCCTTCAATGCGCCGACTCCCGGCTCAAATCCGCAATGACATCAAAGGTTTGTTTGACAATTATCAAAAAGCTTGCACTTTGGCTGATTTAATGCTATACAGTTTGGGCAAAGCTGATATTGTTGCGGATTGCTGCGAAGATAGTGCGATCGGCTACAAGCAGCCCGGTTCCCTGTCAGTGCACGTCTCTGCATTAGAAGAACTTGACCCTTTGCTGCGACTCTACGAAGGCTGCGCCAACCGCACGATTGGCAGGCTTGACGGCGCTACAATCATCAAATTTCACGCTCGCAAACCTCAGATTTCCTATTTATTCTATCCCGATTTTGACACTAACCCGCATCCCGCCCTTCACACTTCTATGCACATAGACTTGCGCGACCTTTCTGTGAGCTATCAAGACTATTCTGATGTGTATAATCCACCAATTTTAGTAAGAAAAGAAGCTTTTGTTACTGCTAGTTATCCCCATTATGACAAGTTTGCCAAACTCACCCGCCAAGAAGAAAAGTTAGGTATTCTAGATGGTGGCGCAGTTAAGAAACATCGGGAATGGATGAAGTGTTTGGAGGAAAATTGCGTTAAAATTAAGGATCATAAGTTGTTTTGGCGATCGAATGCTGACCCAGAAAAGTTGAAAAGGCTGCAAAAAGCAGCGTCCGAACGTCAGCATAAAAAGATTGAGTTGAATCCAGGAAAGAGTGAACTAACCCCAGAAAACTTAGAGGGAACAGAGGATGAAAAGGTTAGTAGCGAACACAGTTGAAATTAGTTGGTAAGGTGTTTACAATTGAGGCTGTAGCGTTCCTAGCGGTTGACATGGAAGAATACTTGAAAGTGAGTGAAGTTATTGATTGGCAGCATCCTGAAATTATGGGATGTGCTAAACAAATCGCATCGGGATATGAGACACCAACGGCGATAGCTAAGGCTTGCTTTGAGTGGGTGCGAGATGAAATTCGTCACAGTTATGACTATCAAATGAGTCCTGTAACCTGTAGAGCTTCAGATGTACTTCAGCACAAAACAGGGTATTGCTATGCGAAAAGTCACTTGTTAGCAGCGTTACTAAGGGCAAATGAAATTCCAGCAGGTCTTTGCTACCAGCGGTTGAGTATTGATGACAAGGGTGCGCCGTATAGTTTGCACGGTTTCAATGCCATCCATTTACCTGAAGTTGGTTGGTATCGAGTTGATGCAAGAGGTAACAAAGAAGCAGTCAACGCTCAGTTCACTCCACCTCAAGAACAGTTAGCGTTTAAGATTCAGTTTTCCGAAGAGGCAGATTTTCCAGCCATATTCTCAGAGCCGCTTCAAGTCGTTATAGAAGCACTGCAAGCACAGAAGACATGGGATGATATGCTTTGTAATCTCCCAGACATTTCGTTGGAGTCCGCGAAGAGTTATGGTTTGCTATTATGATACACATCGAATCCTGCTTTGAGCAGGCGCAGCGTTTTGAATTGTTCACCGGCAAAAGAGTCGCAACATTCGTCTTTATGAGCGGCTCGGATACAAGCTATTCAATAGTGAAAAAATAAACAAACTCCTGTCGTTCGTGTTCATGGAAAAACACAAGTGAAATGCCCCAATAAGCAGCACAGGCTGTGGCAGTAGTTTGAAAACCATCGTTTTTTGTGAATAACGCATTGACATTGTAAATACATTTTACCGATACTAGGGAGCCTGAATGTATACTTCGTGTTCAATGGCATTACCTTCGTATGGGACGACTCAAAAGCGCAGATTAATCCCACAAATCATGATGAGGTTACTTTTCAACAAACTGCTGAATCCTTCTGTGACCCATTTCTAGTTGTCGTTGATGCCAGCCGCAATGAGGAAGCGCGTGGTGGTGATTGGGCTAGGTAGTCGGTGGAATCTACTGTATGTGGTTCACATTGAGCGTGAAGAAAATGCCATTCGGATTATCTCAGCACGTAAAGCAACTCGTCAGGAGAGGGCAGAGTATCAAGGTTGAAGCATTAAAGCAGCGATTAGATCGAAACCGTCCAATGACTAGCGTGACGATCCGTATGCCGGAAGATGTTGTGGAAGATCTAAAGAAAGTAGCACCATTTGTCGAGTGTCAAATTATTTGTCCGCGTTGACAGATTGCTGTCCGTTTGACAAATTATTTGACGCTCGACACCTGAAACTATTGATGTACAAAGCATTAAGAGTAGTGCGGATAAAAGGACTTGAACCTTCACTCCTCTCGGAACCAGAACCTAAATCTGGCGCGTCTGCCAATTCCGCCATATCCGCATTTAGACATTTACATACTATAGCACACAACAGAGCGATCGGTCAATCGATTTTAGATTTTAGATTTTAGATTTTAGATTAAACAAAGCGACCCACTGATAAATCCGCCGGCTTATGACCAAATTGCTCGATCGATCAACATCGAGAAACCCGGTCATTTTGGGACACCGGGTTCAATCATGAGTTATCGCCACAGCAATTTTCCGTTTTTTTCACTTGTCACTTACTTTTGGCCGAGCGATTTCCAGGTTGTTTCGTCCACCATGCCGCTAGCGGTCAAACCCTTATTCTCCTGAAAGCTCTTGACAGCCGTAGCAGTGCGAGCGCCAAAAATGCCGTCGATCGGGCCCGGATCGTAACCCTGCATTTCCAAACGCACCTGTAGCGTCTTCACCTTGGAACCGACAGCGCCTTTATTTAGAAGAGTTGGAGGATTGCCGGGAACAGCAGCATTGCTCAGAATTGGAGCATTGCTCTGCACAGTTTCAGAAGCTGATGCCGGATCTGCTGCTAAAGCTGTCCAAGTTTCTTTATCCACAATGCCATCTGCGTTCAAACCCTTAGACTGCTGAAAAGCACGAACCGCCGATGTAGTGCGAGAGCCATAGGTACCGTCGATCGTCCCCACCTTGAAACTGTGCACCTGCAAGCGCTGCTGTATGGCGGCAACTTCTGGCCCGTCAGCTCCCGCCGAGATAGTTTTTTCCTTTTTCACTGGCGCCTGCTCGCCCGCGTAAAAAGGCTTGTTAAACATATCTCCTTGGGAATTTCCTTCGGGCGATGCTGACGCACCCGGATCGGCGGGAGCCGTAAAGTCTCTGCGGTACTGTTCCTGCACCAAGGGTTCGGAGTCGAAAGCAGCAGTGGCCTTTCGGGTTAAGCCGGGAGCTAGCAGAGCAATCAAGCTGAAAATCGTAACAGTAGTCACACGCATAAATTTCATCCTGTTAGTGAGGTTTGACAAGGTTTCGCTGTTTTCATGTTTCTAAATCTAATTGTATTACCCGGACAGCTTTCTGAGACATATAGCAGAAGCAAGAAGGAAGAAGATCCTTCTACTTCGCGATCGGGTAACAAGAAGTCCGAGGGAAGGGGTAATAGACCGTATTGGTTGGAGCCATTAAGAAGGTTCTAAGCGTCTGGCGCGGTTGCGATATCTGCCCCGGTCTCTAGAATTTCGGCAATCGGGACACCAGCACTCAGAAGTTACGTCTTAGAAGTAGGGGCCGATTCGCACTATTCCTAATAAACCCGGTTGATTCCGAGATGTTTCGTTACCAAAGCACATATTTTCGTATAAACCACGTCTTTTAGCCTCAGTCTTATGGTACAAAACCTGCCGTCATTCACAAATCTTTACAGGCATATTTTGTACAAAGTTGATCTATCAAAGGCGAAGTTTTTTCCTTCTATCCCCCCGTAATATAAATTTCGGTTGGATCGGAATTATTAAACCCCTTTTGACGCAGAGGATACAGAGAAAGGGAAGAGAAGAATAATTCCGATACCAATGGATTTGATATAAAAAGCAAAACTCGGCATTTATCGGTTCGCGTGTTCTGCTAATAAAGCCTTCGCTTTCGGCTTGTAAATCAGATAAAACAGCGACTCTATGTAGCGGAGCATATCTTCGCGGTTTTCCTTGGACGAGTAGTTCCAAAAACCGTAAGTCCGCGCCAGCGTCAGCAGCTTGGTCGTGTGAATTTTCCAGGTATAGGTGCTGTAAACTCGGTCAATCCCTCGCGTTGAAATTTCATACCAAGAGTTGGGATTTTGTTCGCATTTCGATAAAAAATCTAGAATTTTTTGGGCAGTCTCCTGGTGGTTAGTCGGGTTGATATAAAACCCATTTACCCCATCTTGAATAATTTCCAGCGGGCCGCCAAACTGTGTCCCGAAAGTGGGAATACCGGTAATCATTGCTTCGAGAATTGTCAAGCCGAAAGCTTCAAATAATGCTGGCTGAACAAATATACCTTGGGCGTCGGCGATTACCCGGTAGATTTCGCCGGACAGGCTTTTGGAAAGCCTCACTCCCAACCAGCGAATTTTACCGTGAAGGTTGTATTGGTCGATAATTGCGTAGAGCTTTTTAATTTCTTCTGCTTCTTCGTAGTCTTCGGTTTCTTCGACCCGCAGTTTGCCAGCTACTAGAATTAAGTTGCATTTTTCTTGCAGTTCCTGGCTTTTTCCAAACAATTCTGCTAAGCCTGTCATGTTTTTAATGCGATCGAGCCGCGCCATCGAAAATAAAGGGCGCTTGTGCGGATCGTCGAGTGTTCCAAAGACTTGTTCGGGGTCTTCTAGAGTAAACAGCAATTCGTTGAGTCGATCGCGATCGCCTTGCACCCGGTCTTCGATCCGCGTGTAGGGAAAGTACACACTTTCGTTAACTCCCGGCGGCACGACGTTAAATTTAGGGCTGAACAGTTCAATCCCGTTCACGACGTGGTACAAATCCGGCATCGTAAAACAATGGTAAGATTCGTACTGACCCACACTATCGGGTTGGCCCACAATCTCTTGATAGGTGCTGCTGACAATACAATTAGCTGCATTCATGGCAATTATATCGGCAGTAAATTGCAGCGAAAAATGGTACTTTTCCTCTGATTCTTGCCAGTAGAGATTGCTGAACAAATATTTAGATTTTTCCAGCGCATGGGCAATATTGCACTGAGTAACTTTGAGTTTGCGAGACAGCAAAAACGCTACCAAGTTCCCGTCGGAATAGTTACCGACAATTAAATCGGGCTTGCCCTGAAACTCAGCCAACAGTTCTTTTTCTGCATCGATAGCGTAAGTTTCCAAATAAGGCCAAATCTCAAATCTAGAAATCCAATTTTGAGTCAGTTTCGGATTGAATTCGCGGAAGGGAACCCGCAAAATCCAAGCATTTTCTGTGCCGTGAACTTTTTCCAAACGTTGGTTACAGCGCGTGCCGTCGCTGTTAGGAATTAACCTGGTGAGAATAATTACTTTAGGTTTGACTCCTAAACTATCGAGACCGGCAAGATGAATGTCTTCTTGCAGTTGTTTCTCTAAACTCTTGGCTTGATCAAGGACATAAACTACCTGACCTCCCGTATCCGGTCGCCCCAAAACTCCTTCTTGGCCAAACCAGCCGTGAGGAGAAACTAGGACGATTTTGAAAATCATCGGGATGCGAGAAATAAATGCTTCTAGGGTTTGCGGATCGGGGGAATCAATTAATTCGTCAAGAATTCCTAGGGTTTCTTGCACGCGGGCGGCAGTATTTCCCCAACCTGCCTCGAAACCCATCATTTGCAGAACCAATCGAAATCTCTCGTAGGGTTCTTCTTCAGAAAGATCGCCGACAAAGGTGAGGGCTTTTTTGACTTGTTCTGAAAGTTGTTCTTGGGATTTTATGCGCTCATTAATTAGTAATTGTACGCCGTTGTAGCGGTGAAGACCCAAGAAATTAAATAGATTTTCTTGCCACTGTCTGGGATCTTGAAACAGTTTGCTGGACAGGTATCGGTTGAGGAATTGCACTCCTTTGCCGATGTTTTTGGGGTCGCGAATTGTGGGGGAATAATCGTAAAAAGGGCCGAAATCTAGTTCGAGGATGTCGCCTTCTTGGGGATGAAAATGGTTGACGTAGCGATCGCGCACGTCGAGCAATTCTTGCACTGTCATCTGCTCAACAGTCAAGTCGTCTGCCACTCGCACTATTTCCATACTAGCAATTTTTGGTCGCAGCAAGACGCAAAAGCTGCCATCTTCGAGAAGAATTTCCTGAACGTAGTAAATCAGTTTGCTTAAAAGAGAAGATTGATGGAACTGTTCGGGCTTTTCGTATTTGGTGCAGTAGGCGGCAAAAGCGTTAACTATGTCGTTTCGCAGTAAATATTTGTTTCCCAATGCGCGCAAATCGCTGACAAACTGACGTAAGTCGGTTTTTTCGTCGCTGGCGATAACAGCCTGAAAGAGTTCAGACATACATACTCCCTTATCTAAGACTTTTGATTTCCGCTGCGAAATTAGGCGATACTCAAACAGTATCGCCCTTTTTTTTAAGCGGCTACTTTTTTTGTAATTTTAAAGTCTGCAAAGTGAAGTTGCTATCCCTCAAATGACATAAAACTCCCCGTATTTATGGCGAATGTAACGGATAAAGGGATCGATAGTTAAAGGTGAACCTGTAACGCGATCGATCAATTCGACAGCAGTGTATTTGCGGCCGTGCTGGTAGATATTTTGTTTTAGCCAGTCGTGGAGTACGCTAAAATTGCCCTGTTCTATTTCTACGGGAATTTCAGGATTGATTTTTACTGCTGTTTCGTAGAATTGGGCGCTCATCAAGTTGCCGAGGGTGTAACCTTGGAACATTCCGCCGATCGTACCAACATACCAGTGAACATCTTGCATCGCGCCTTCGCTGTCGGTGGCGGGGACAACGCCGAGGTCGGTTTTATAGCGTTCGTTCCAGGCTTCGGGGAGGTCTCGCACTGCTAGTTTTCCCTCTACCATTGCCAATTCTAGGTCAAAGCGGATGGCGACGTGGAGATTGTAGGTTACTTCGTCGGCGTCGGTGCGGATGAGCGATCGCGAGACTTTGTTAATTGCCCGGTAAAATGCGTCTGTGGATACGTGTCCCAACTGTCGCAAAAATATGCCTTGGAGTTGCGGGTAGAAACATTCCCAAAAACCGCGGCTGCGCCCGACCAGATTTTCCCAAAGTCGCGATTGACTTTCGTGCACGCCGGAGGAAATGCCACCAGCCAGAAGCGTGCCTTCAAATTCCGGGGAATTTCCGAGTTCGTAGAGGGCGTGTCCGGCTTCGTGAATACTGCTGAAGAGTGCTTGATCCAGGTGGTCTTCGTAGACGCGGGTGGTAATTCGCACGTCGTCTATAGAAAAGTTGGTCATGAACGGGTGCAGGGTGGTATCTTGCCGTCCCCGTTGGAAGTCGAACCCCATGCGTTCTACAACTTTGCGAGTGAATTCTAGTTGTTGGAATTCGGGGAAGTCTTGGTGCAAGCAGGAGTCGTCGGCGGGAGGTTGCGAGGTGATGGCTTCGACTATCGGCACTAATTCTTGACGCAGTTGGGCGAAAAGCGGGCGCAGCAGGGATACTTTCATGCCGTAGTCGCTACGATCGATCAAAGGATCGGCGATGTGTTCGTAGCCGGGGAAAAACTCGGCGTATTGCCTGCTTAATTCTAGGGTTTTTTCGAGATACGGCTCAACGGCTGCGAAATTGTTGGCTGCCCTAGCCGCTGCCCAAGCCTCGTAGCTGTCGGCTTGGTGGCGGCAGAGTGCGGACATGAAGGTTGCGGGGACTCTGGCGGCGCGATCGTAGTCTCTGCGGGCTATGCGGATCAGGCTGGCTGCGGTGGAGTCGTAGGGGAGAGTTTGTTCGTAGAAACGCAAGTCTTCTAGGAGTTCACCTATTTTTGGATCGGTAAATTTTTCGTGGGATATTTGTTTGAGAGTAGCCAACTGGCGGCCTCTGGCACTTGCACCTTTGGGGGGCATATAAGTGGATTGATCCCAATGCAGCAGCGACGAGGCTGATTCGATGTCGTTAACTTCTCTGAGATGGGCTGCCAGTTGAGCGAATTTTGCTTGAGTTTTGTCTAGGGTTTGCATGATTGGGCTTTATGGTGCTGTTTTGCCTACAAAGGTTGCAGTGCGGCATCCGTATCCATCAATCATAGCTACCCTGAAATCAAGCTAAAAACCGCACTTCTTCCCGTATTGTAAGCAATTTAGAGTCATTTTTGCACAATTTCCGGTATTTCTGCGGATTGAGTTCGATCGCCCTGGATAAGTTTTCGATCGCCAGCGCGAGACTGGTGGCTACAAGTTCGGGGCTGTTTGTGAGTTCGCCTGCTGCTTTTTCCTGGGCGTAAAGGCAAGCTTTTTGATAGTACAGGTTTGGATCGTCGGGGTTGAGTGCGATGATTTTATCGTAGGAGGCGATCGCGTCGGTAAATCGTTGAATTTTTTTGAGGGCTATGGCGCGGTTGTACCAGGCTTCGGTGTTGTCTGGCTGCAACTCTACGGTTTTGTCCCAAGAGGCTATTGCTTCTTCAAAGCGTTGTAAGTTAGCTAAGGCTAAGCCACGGTTGTAAAAGGTTTCGCTGTCGTTTGGCTTGAGTGCGAGGCCTTTGTCCCAGGATGCGATCGCTTCTTCAAATTCTCCCATTTGTGCGATCGCCGTGCCGCGTTTGTTCCAGGCTTCGGCGGAATTCGGCCGCAGTTGCAGGGTTTTGTCGTAGGAGGCGACGGCTTCCGGGTAGAGTTTTTCATCGGCTAGGGCTAAGCCGCGGTTGTACCAGGCTTGATGCAAGTTTGGTTTGAGTTCGATCGCTTTGTCGTAAGAGGCGATCGCCGCTGTATTTTGGTCGGACTTTCTCAGGGCAAATGCTTTGTTGTACCAAGCTTCGCAGTAGTCTGGTTTGATGGCTATAGCTTTCTCGTAGGAGGCGATCGCTTCTGATAATTTCTCTAAGCTGACGAGGGTGTTGCCGCGGTTCGTCCAGGCTTCGGGGTAGCTGGGGTTGAGTTCGATCGCCTTTTCGTAGGATGCGATCGCTTCTGAGAGTCTGTTGAGCTTCCGCAAAACGTTGGCGCGATTATACCACGCTTCGGGATTGTTGGGTTTGATTTTTAGGGATTGGTTGTAGGCTGCGATCGCTTCTTCTAGCTTGCCCAATTTTTTGAGGGCTACGCCTTGGTTGTACCAGGCTTCATAAAATTTTGGTTCAAGTTCGATCGCTTCTTCCCAAGATTCGATCGCAGCTTGGAATCGTCCCATTGCTTCTAGGGCGTTGCCACGTTCGTACAATGTTTGAGCCTTTTGGGTATTGACTGCTATGGATTTTTCCCCTGAGTCGATCGGCTTTTCTATGCTGGCTAATTTTTGCAAGGGGTTTCACCTCTTTATTTTCTTTCTAGTTGATACTTTTCTTTTTTATATGCGATCTTTTTTGCCTGTGAGTGCTTTCGATCGATATTATTTGGTTATTTATAGCAATTTTACAGGATTTTGGGAACTTTTTCAATTTTTTTCAATATAATCCTACATCGGGGATTTGTAGGTATAGATTAATACTATTTTTTTTATATGACTGCGTAGAAAAGAGGAAAGGGCGATCGGGCTGACAGGATTACGTTAAAACCACAAATAACCGCGATCGCCAGAAACCAGCTTTTTCAAACAAACCGGGCTTATGAGCATTTATTCGGGGTTAAATGCTATCTGGATCGATGTTTAATTCGCGCAGTTTAGCTGCTAAACGTTGAGCTTTTTGGTCTGCTTGTTCTGCTCTTTGGTCTGCTTGTTCTGCCCTTTGATTGGCTTGTTCGGCTCTTTGAGACTCTTGTTGTAGGCGCTGACGATCTAATAATCTCTCTTCTTCTAATTCCGCATAGGAAAGAAACTTTTGTCCATTAGGTCGATAAATTTCTAACCCATCTTCTCCCAACTCAAATCGCACACCTAATCTCGGACTAATCCATCCCTCCATCGGCTCAATAACTTCTAAATTTCCCTCAATTCTTTGCCAACCTTCCAGTTCATTTCTTTGTGGATCGTAAAGGTAATACTCCTCCACTCCATAACGCTGGTAAAATGAAAGTTTTTTATTCATTTTAGTGTTGCTGTCGTTATGGGAGCGAATCTCAAAAACGACTTGAGGGCCAATATTATCCTCTCGATGTTGTATGTAGGAAGGGCGAGCGCCCTTTGGCCTCCCAAATATCACCATCGTATCAGGTGCTTGAGAAATTTCAGGTTTACCCTCAACCGGATACCATAGTAAATCGGCAGCTACAAAAACGTTTGGGTCATCTTTAAACAGCGATTCGCAACCTTCTTTGATTTTGACAATTAATTCATATTGAATTGTGCTTTCTGCCATTGGTTGACCGTCGCTGGAAGGATAAATGATTTCTTGGGTTGTGACTTGCATAGTCGTTGTCTCCGAGAAGTATCTAAGTTTAATTGTACTATTTATTCAGATAAGTCGGCGGTTGAAACCGCGTCTACACAAACCAAGTCCGCCTGCGCGGACTAAGAAATAAGGGAGATATTTAAGCTAGATATGGTTTACCGTCAGCTATAGTATAAATGTTTTCTTCGGAGTCGATAATCGAACCAAAATTAGGAGCGATCGCTACTGTTTTAATCCATTCTGAGTCGTGGAATGGCACGCCATCAGCTAAAGTGTAGATATCTTCCGCTGAGTCTCTCAGAGAATCAAAAGCTGGATTTGCGATCGCAGCTTTTAGCCATTCATATTCTTCGAGTTTTGCTTTGTTAATTAGGGCGGCTTCTAGTGCTTCTAGTCGCTTCAGATCGGCATAAGTAATGATAGCAGCCATCGCTCTTCCTTCCTGTTCTATGACAATTCGTTCTCCAGTATCCTCGACATGGGCAATGAGTTCGGGAAATTTGTCATTGGTTAGATTGACATTTAGTTGAGTCATCTTTTACCTCCCTATTAATTATCCTATTATATCGTGTCCCTTAGCTTCGTTTAAAAGTTTTTTGATGCTGTAGGGGCGGTTTATACCAACAATAATTGCCAAAAATTGATAATTTCATAAACCCGCCCCGCCCAAGGGCAAATTCCTATTCTTGAATCAAGGCTTGAAACCGAGTATGCGATCGAATGCTGTCAAAATCCGAGTTAGTTTTTGCCATTTCTCGGTATTTGTCAGGATTCAGATTGATGGCTTGCTGCAAATTCTGAATCGCTTGGTCAATCTGACTGTGTAACGCATAGCAGCAAGCTTTATTATAAAATGCTGGGTGATAATCTGCTTTGAATTCTAAGGCTTTGTCGCAGGAGGCGATCGCTTCTTCCAATCTTCCTAAATTAATCATTGCAGAGCCCCGATTGTACCAGGCTTCGTGATAATCTGGTTTGATTTCTAAGGCTTTGTCGTAGTCGGGTATTGCTTCTGACAATCTGCCTAAATTATACAGTGCAATGCCCCGATTGTTCCAGGCTTCGTGTTGATTTGGTTTGATTGCTAAGGCTTTGTCGTAGGAGGCTATCTCCTCTTCAAATCTGCCTAAATAACCCAGTACAACACCCCGATTGTTCCAGGCTTCGTGATAATCTGGTTTGATTTCTAAGGCTTTGTCGTAGTCGGCTATTGCTTCTGACAATCTGCCTAAATTATACAGTGCAATGCCCCGATTGTTCCAGGCTTCGTGATAATTTGGTTTGATTTCTAAGGCTTTGTCGTAGGAGGCTATCTCCTCTTCAAATCTGCCTAAATCATCCAGTGCAATGCCCCGATTGTACCAGGATTCGTGTTTATCTGGTTTGATTTCTAAGGCTTTGTCGCAGGAGGCGATCGCTTCTGACAATCTGCCTAAATTAACCAGTGCATTGCCCCGATTGTGCCAGGCTTCGTGATAATTTGGTTTGATTTCTAAGGCTTTGTCGTAGTCGGCTATCGCTTCTGACAATCTGCCTAAATTAACCAGTGCAACGCCCCGATAGTTCCAGGATTCGTGATAGTCTGGTTTAATTTCTAAGGCTTTGTCGTAGGAGGCGATCGCCTCTGTATATTCTTGAGCAGATTCATACAATACACCTTGTAAAAAAAACAATTCGGCTTTTTGTTCTGGCGTTTGTCCCTCTAGATTAATCAAAATTTGAATTATTACCAATTCCTGTTTTTGTTGGGAATTTAAAGTTTGTTTATTTTCTATATTCATCATTTATTCCTCTTCATCAAACTCTCATTTTTCCAAGTATAAACGTAGGGTGCATCAGGGAGAAATCCTTGAGTAAGTGGTTAAAATCTTCGGCACTGACGCACCTTACAATCACTATTTTATCAGGTGCGTCGCTATGAGATTGTCGAAATTTAGTTAAGAATTTTTCATGGCAACACACCCTACCACTAAGCTAATAATACCCGATCCGCCGTCAAGACTAATTCTGGAAAAGTAGGCGAAACAATTTGTTCGTCACCTTGAAACAGAGTGCGGTGATATTTGCCTTCAGCATTTAGATAAAACACAAATACCGTCGGAATTTTAGGGTTTCCCAAATACTCTCTTTTTCCAATTGCTAAATAATCAATAATCCAGGATTCAGCAATGCCCAAACGTTCATATTCATCAAGTTTATCAACATAATCATCTTCCCAATTAGTTGATACTACCTCGACAGCTAACTGAATTGGCGATTCCACTGCGGCATAAGCTTTGCGTTCAGCACGCCACAAAGTTCGATCAATTACACTCACATCAGGAACTCGTCCTTGTTCCGTACCTTCTTTTGTGGTAGTTTTAATCATGATGCCTCGTTTTACTACATAGTTGAGTTTCAGGCGATCGCTCTCTTGATAAAAGTGTCTGTCTGTAAATTCATCAATAATCATGATTTCTGGTAATTGCTATTTTGACAATCTCTCCGTTCACCAATTCTTAAAGACTATCTTCCGGGCCTGGGGGGGTGACAACCAGCCTGAAACCGAGAGGTGGTGAGGATTGAGCCAATGTGTGCTAAAAAAAGATAGGCA